>NZ_JACGMO010000085.1:0-32713 GCF_015354745.1 Micromonospora sp. S-DT3-3-22 | reverse complement strand
GGCGCCCGCGGCGCAGCCGGTGCCGGCCGCCGGGGACCCGCTCGCCGGTGCGCTGGCCCTGGCCGACGCACCGCCCGGCCCGTTCGCCGCACTCACCGTCCAGACCGACTTCGACGCAAAGGCAGAACACCGATGAACGTGGCCGATGCCATCCGTGGACGCCTGGTCGTCTCCTGCCAGGCCCAGGGCCGCAGCCCGTTCCGGGACACCGGACACATGATGGCGATGGCGGCCGCGGCCGTGCTCGGCGGCGCCGCCGGGCTGCGGGGGCAGGGCGTGGACCACGTGCGGGGCATGGTCGATCTCGGGGTGCCGGTGGTCGGGCTGGTCAAGCGGCACACCCCCGGCAGCCCGGTCTACATCACCCCGACCGAGGCCGACGTGACCGCGCTGACCGGTGCCGGGGCGCAGATCGTCGCGGCCGACGCCACCGGCCGGCCCCGGCCCGGCGGGGAGAAGCTGTCCGACCTCGTCGCGGCGACCCACGCCGGCGGGGCGCTGTTCATGGCCGACGTCGACAGCCTGGACGCGGCCATGGCCGCCGTCGACGCCGGTGCCGACCTGGTCGGCACCACGCTGTCCGGATACGTCACCGGCCCCGTCCCGGACGGACCGGACATCACCCTGGTGGGGACGCTCAGTCGACATTGTCCGGTTCCGGTCATCGCGGAGGGGCGATACCGTACCCGTACCCAGGTCGCGGCGGCGTTCGACGAGGGCGCATGGGCAGTCGTCGTCGGCACCGCCATCTCGGACCCGGTCAACACCACGCGCAGGTTCGCGCAGGCCTGCCCGCATCCCCGGTTGGACTCGTGATGACCACCAAACTGAGCCAGATCCGCACCGAACTCCGGCACCGCGTCGCGGGCCTGCCGGCGCACTCGGCCCTGCCCCGCGAACGGGACCTCGCCGAGGAACTCGGCGTGAGCCGGACGACGCTGCGCCAGGCGCTGCGCGAACTGCTCGACGCCGGCCTGGTCTACACCATCCGGGGGCAGGGCACCTTCGTCTCGGACACCCGGATCGCCAAGGGCACCAGCCTCAGCGGGTTCACCGAGGACATGCTGGCCCGGGGCCTGCTGCCGAGCAGCAAGCTGATCGTCGCGGACGCGATGGTCGCCCGCGACGCGACGGCCTCCGAACTCGGCCTGCCCGAGGGGTCACTGCTCTACCGGGTGGAGCGGCTCCGGCTCGCCGACGGCGCACCGATGTGCCTCGAAGAGGTGCACCTGCCGGCCGACCTGTTCCCCGGGCTGCTGGTCGAGAACCTCGACAACGGGCTCTACGGGATCATGAAGGACCGGTACCACGTCCAGGTCACCGTGGCCCAGCAGATGATCGCCGCCGTGGTGCCCACCCGCCGGCAGTGCGACCTGCTGGAGATCCCGCCCTCGGCGGCGCTGCTCGAGGTACGCCGGATCGGCTACGACGGACGCGGCCGGGCCGTCGAACGCGCGGTGTCGCTCTACCGGGGCGACCGTTACCACTTCTCCCTGACGGCACGACGAGGCGAGGCGGACTGATGCGTACCACCCCGGCGGAGCAGCACACCGACGTCCTGGTGGTCGGCGGGGGCGTGGGCGGGATCGCCGCCGCGCTGGCCGCCTGCGAGGGCGGCGCCCGGGTCGTCGTGATCGAGCCGTACGGGTGGATCGGGGGACAGCTCACCTCGCAGGCGGTGCCGCCGGACGAACACCCGTGGATCGAGACGCACGGCTCGACGGCCAGCTACCGCCGGTTCCGGCAGGCGGTACGCGACCACTACCGGACCTGGTACCCGCTGGCGTCCGACGGGTCCACCCGGCCACTCAACCCGGGCAACGGCTGGGTCAGTCCACTGTGTCACGAGCCCCGGGCGGCGCTGGCGGTGCTCCAGGCCATGACCGCCCCCTGGCGGGCGGCGGGGCGGCTGACCGTGCACACCCGGGCGCAGGTCGAGCGGGCCCACACCGACGGGGACACGGTGACCACCCTGACCGTCCGACTCGCCGACGGCACGCTGCGCCACCTCGGCGCCAGCCTCGTCCTGGAGGCTAGCGAGACCGGTGAGCTGCTGGCCCTGGCCGGCATCGAGCACCGCACCGGCACCGAGTCGCAGGCGCAGACCGGCGAACCGAGCGCCCCGGACCGGCCCGCCCCGCTGAACATGCAGGCGGCCACCGTCTGCTTCGCCCTCGACCATGTCGACGGCGACCACACGGTGGACCGGCCTGCCGACTACGACCACTGGCGGACCCGGACGGCGCCCGGCTGGCCGGGCCCGCTGTTCAGCTGGACCTACCCCGATCCGCGCACGGGTCGCCCGGTCACCGGCCGGTTCACCCCCAACCCCCGCTCGACGGCGACCTCGATGGAGGAGGGCCTGATGGCGCCGGAGCTGTGGACGTACCGGCGGGTCATCGACCGGCAGGCGTTCCGGCCCGGCCTGTTCGCCAGCGACGTGACGCTGGTCAACTGGCCGATGAACGACTACCTGGACGGGCCGCTGTTCGACGTGCCGGACGCCGCGCGGCACGTCCGGCGGGCCAGGGAGGCCAGCCACGCGTTCCTGTACTGGTTGCAGACCGAGTCGCCCCGCCCGGACGGCGGCACCGGTTTCCCCGGCCTGCGGCTGCGCCCCGACGTGACCGGCACCGCCGACGGCTTCGCGCAGGCGCCGTACATCCGGGAGGCCCGCCGGTTGGTGGCGGTGACCACGCCGACCGAGCAGGACCTGTCGGTCGCGGTGCGTGGGGCCGCCGGTGCGGTCCACTATCCCGACACGGTCGGCACCGGCCACTACCGGATCGACCTGCACCCGACGACCGGCGGCGACGGCTACCTCGACGTGGCGGCGCACCCGTTCGAGATCCCGCTGGGGGCGTTGCTGCCCGAGCGGGTCACCAACGTGATCGCCGCCGGCAAGGCCGTCGGCACCACCCACATCACCAACGGCTGCTACCGGGTGCACCCGGCCGAGTGGTCGATCGGGGAGGCCGCCGGCGCGTTGGCCGCGTACTGCCTGGACCGGCAGATCCCGCCGCACGGGGTCCGCGACAGCGCGAAGTCGCTTGAGGACTTCCAGTCCGAGCTGGCGCGGCGGGGGGTCGACCTGCGCTGGCCGACGGCCATGGCGACGGCCCCGGGGTCGGCGGGAGGCGACGCCCTGCCCCGCTGAGCCCGACGTCCGGGGGAGTGCCGAGCCCCCCGCCGTCAGCGACGACCGCTGGTCAGGGCGACGAGATACTGCCCGCCGCCCTCCTCGACGCTGGCGGTCACCGGCAGTCCGGGCACCAGCCGGGAGAACCGGTCGACCAGCCAGTCCGCCGTCTCCTGGGCGTCCCTGCGGCGCGGACAGCGGGCGACCACCTCACGGCCCGCCTTGCGGGAGAGCCGCTCGGCGACGGTGATCAGCGGCGCGGGCTCCACCACGTGCAGGTGATCCGGCCAGGCGATGACGACCTTGACCGCCCCCTTGCGGCTGTTGCAGGCGCGGTGGGCGAGCCGCTCCACGACCTTGGCCTTCCGGTCGGCGGTGCGGCTGTCGACGCTGGGGCCACGCGCGTGGTTCACCGACATGTCGGCGTCGACCGGCTCGTCGCACACCCAGCATCGCCAACCGTCCCGCTGCGCGACCTCATCGAGGAGACTCATCCGTGCAACCTAGCCTGCCGCCGGGCGACCGGACCGGCCGGCGGACCACCGGGTCGCGGGGACGACGCGGCGGTCACCCGCCGGGTCGTCCCCGCGCCGTCAGAAGTCGCTTCCGCCCCCTGTCCCGGGCGGGCGGCCCGCGCCCACCCGGGACAGGCGGTGTTCAGGAGGCGGTGCAGACCGGGGTCAGGCCGCCGGCGGACCCGGTGCCCTGGAAGCCGAACTCGGTGTACTGGCCGGCGGCGACCGAGCCGTTGTAGTTGACGTTGCTGAACTGGACGCTACCGCTGGTGCCGGTGCGGTTGGCGTTCCACACGCTGGTGACCGCGGCGCCCGACGGCAGGGTGAGCTGGACGTTCCAGCCCCGGATCGGCGCGCTGCCGGCGGTCACCCGGACGGTGGCGACGAAACCGCCGGTCCAGGAGTTCAACGACACCGTGGCCGTGCAGCCGGTCGTCGGCGGCGGCGTGGTAGGCGGGGGAGTCGTCGGCGGCGGGGTGGTGGGGGGCGGCGTCGTCGGCGGCGGGGTGGTGGGCGGCGGGGTGGTCGGCGGTGGCGTGGTGGGCGGTGGCGTGGTGGTCGGCGGGGTCGTGCCCCGGCCCTTGTTCAGCTCGTCGAGGACGGCGTAGTACGCCGCCTTCTTCTGGTAGCTGCCGTTGCCGCCGGTGAACAGCAGGCCCCGCTCGGAGGAGCGCCACGACTCGCTGTCGGAGATGCCCCAGACGGTGATGCCGGTGCACTTCGCGACGTTCAGGCAGGCCCGGACGACCTTGCGGTAGTTCTCCGCCTGGCCGGTGCCGATGTCGTTGTTGCTCAGGTCGTCGTCGATGTCCACCTCGGACAGGTGCACCTCGACGCCGAGGTCGGCGAAGCGTTGGATGTTGGCCTGGAGGTCGTTGCTGATGATGCTGTTCGGGTTGTCGTTGAAGTGCGACTGGAACCCGACGCAGTCGATGTACTGGCGGTAGGTCCGCACGATGTCGTACAGCGCGTTGGCCTTGCGGTTCGGGCCACCGCCCTGGACGGTCAGCCCCTCGACGTCGTAGTCGTTGATGCAGAGCTTGGTGGAGTATCCGCCGGCCTGCACGACCTGCTTGGCCCGGATGAACGAGTCCCGGATGACGTCGGTGTCCCCGGCGTCGAAGAAGTCGCCGTCGCCGTTGGCGTCCCGGTTCATGGTGTGCGGCCACTGGTTGCGGCGGCGGCCGGTGTTGTTGTCCTCCAGCGACTCGTTGACCACGTCCCAGTAGGCGATCTTGCTGCCCCAGCGGTTGATGGCGTTGCCGATGAAGGTGTTCAGCGTGGCCTGGCTGGCCCCCTGGAGCGCGCCGGCCTGCGAGTGCCACACCAGCGTGTGCCCCCGGACCAGCATGCCGTTGCTCTGCGCGTGGTTGACCAGCTGGTCCGCGCCGCTGGTGTTCTGCAGCCCACCGCTCGACGTGGCGATCCGGTCGGGCTTCATGTCGTTCTCGGGGGTCAGCTGGCCGAATTCCTGGGCGAGGATCGGGTAGAGCCGGTTCGGTGAGGACGCGGTGCCGAAGAACAGACCGGCCTTGGCCGCCGCGGCCCGCAGCGTGGTCTCGGCGGCGGCGGCCGGGGTGCCGGACTGGACCGCCACCGCGCCGCCGACCAGTAACAACACCGCCGCCGGCAAGGCTGTTCTGCTCACTATCCTGCGTCGCCTCAGGCTGCTGCCCACGGACCCTCCTCGGTACACGACTTCAATAATCGATGCATGTGTATGCCTATCGAAGGGTCAGTATCGATACCGGTCGACCATACTGTCAACAACTTTCGGAAATGTTCCGGAAACCTCTCCGGGGTCGGCGATCCGGCGGGGAGCAGGTTCGCGCAGGTGGACGCGAGGCGGGCCGGGGCCGGCGGGGGGATGGCGCGCGGACGGGTCCGCCGCTGACCGGGCGGACGCCGAAACATTCGAAACCCCGGAGTGCCCGTCGGCGGAAACGCGCTGGACAGGCCGCCGATCCGACGCGTACCTTGCCGCTGCCCCGTCCGCACCGCCCGAGGAGGTGAGACCCCGTGAACGTCGTACCGATGTGGGTGCTCCCCCGTCCCGTCACGGTCGGGCGACCGACGTAGCCGTCGCCCGGGAGTGCCCCACCGCCAGGCTCTCCCGAAAGGCTCCCCGTGTCCCGGCCGCAGTTCCCCACCCCCTCGCCCGTCGACCCGACCGTGCCCACCCCGGTCGGCGACCCCGGCCCCGACCTTCCGCCACCGGCCGGCACCGGTCCGCTGCCCCGGGACGCCGACGTGATCATCGTCGGCTGCGGCCCGACCGGCGCGATGCTCGCCGCCGAACTACGCCTGCACGACATCCGGGTGCTCGTCCTGGAGCGGGAGACCGAACCCCCGTCGATGGTGCGGATCGTCGGCCTGCACGTGCGCACCATCGAGCTGATGGCGATGCGGGGGCTGCTCGACCGCCTGCACGAACACGGCCGGCGACGACCCGCCGCCGGCTTCTTCGCCGCCATCGCCGCGCCCCCGCCCCCCGGCCTGGACACCGCCCACCCCTACCTGCTGGGCATCCCGCAGCCGGTCGTGGTGCGGCTGCTCGACGAGCACGCGACCGGCCTCGGGGCGCAGGTCCGCCACGGCACGCCGGTGGTGGGCCTCGACCAGGACGACGCGGGGGTGCGTGTCACCCTGGCCGACGGGCACCGGCTGCGGGCCCGCTACCTCGTCGGCTGCGACGGCGGCCGCAGCACCGTGCGCAAGCTGCTCGGGGTCGGCTTCCCCGGGGAGCCCACCCGGACCGAGACGCTGATGGGGGAGATGGCGGTCGGCATGTCGCCTGAGGAGATCGCGGCCACGCTGGCCGGGCTCGGGGAGGTCGACAGACGCTTCAGCCTCACCCCCTTCGGCGGCGGGTCCTGCCGCGTCGTCGTCCCCGCCGCCGGGGTCGCCGACCGTACGGTGCCACCCACCATCGCCGACGTCCGACAGCAGTTGCGCGCCGTCGCCGGCACCGACTTCGGGGTGCACTCCCCGCGCTGGCTGTCCCGCTTCGGCGACGCCACCCGGCTCGCCGACGCCTACCGGGTGGGGCGGGTGCTGCTGGCCGGCGACGCGGCGCACATCCATCCGCCCATCGGCGGGCAGGGCCTCAACCTCGGCGTGCAGGACGCGGTCAACCTCGGCTGGAAACTGGCCGCCCAGATCCGGGGCTGGGCGCCGGCCACCCTGCTGGACACCTACCAGGACGAACGCCGCCCGGTCGCTGCGGACGTGCTGGACAACACCCGCGCCCAGACGGAACTGCTGTCCACCGGACCCGGCCCGGCGGCGGTACGCCGGCTGCTCACCGAACTGGTCGGCCTCGACGCGGTGAACCGCCACCTGACCGAGAAGATCACCGGGATCGGCGTCCGCTACGACCTCGGCCCGGGACCCGACCTGCTCGGCCGGCGGCTGCGTGACCTCGACCTGCGATCGGGTCGCCTCTACGACCGGCTGCGCCACGGCCGGGGCCTGCTGCTGGACCGCACCGGCCGGCTCGGCGTCGCCGGCTGGGCCGACCGGGTCGACCACCTCGCCGACCCCACGGCGGCCCTGGACGCCCCCTGCGTCCTGCTGCGCCCCGACGGTCACGTCGCCTGGCTCGGCGACGACCGGGCCGACCTGGACGACCACCTGACCCGCTGGTTCGGCCGGCCCACCGGCTGACCCCTGCCGGCCGACCGAGTAGGAATACTCAGGTATCCACCGCACCCGGCCTCAGGACCCGGCGCGCCGGCCCGGACAGAGTGGTCGGCATGGCCGAGCTACCGCACCGACCCGTCGCCCTGCGTACCGTCGAATCGCCGTTGCCGGCCGTGGTGGCGCACGGCCGGCAGGTCGGCCTGGGGGCCCTCGGCCGCGCGGTGGCCGCGCTGGGCCGGCTCGCCGCCCGGCACCCCGCCGGCTGGCGCTGGACGGCCCGGCGGCACCACCCGGTGCTCGACGGGCTGGCCGCCGCGCACGCCCGGACGGTGTGCGCGCGGGCCGCCCGGCAGGTCCCCGCCTACCGCGCCTTCCTGCAAGCCCGCCCGGCGGGCGTACGCCGCCGGCTCACCGACTTCCCCGAGACCGACAAGCGCAGCTATGTGACGGCGCACGACGCCGCCGCCCGGTGCCGGCACGGGCGGCTGCCCACCCGGGGGGTGGTCGTCGACGAGTCGGCCGGCTCGGCCGGGCAGCCGTTCAACTGGCCGCGCAGCGAACGGGAACTGCGCGCCGTGCACCGGGACATCGCCGGCTACACCGGGCTGGTATTCCCGATGCGCCGACCGTTCGTCATCAACGCCTACTCGATGGGCGCCTGGGCCACCGGGACGACCACCGGCGCGGCGATGGCCCGGATCGCGGTGGTGAAGAACACCGGCCCCGACCTCGGGAAGATCATCGACACGCTGCGGGAGTTCGGGCCCGAATTCGACTACCTGGTGACCGCCTACCCGCCGTTCCTCAAACACCTGCGCGACCGGCTCGACGCCGAGGGTTTCCCCTGGTCGCGCTACCGCGTCGCGGCCAGCTGCGGCGGGGAGGGGATGACCGAGGCGCTGCGCGACTACCTGGAGCAACGCTTCACCCTCGTCCGGTCGGCGTACGGGGCGTCGGACCTGAGCATCGGCATCGGCGCGGAGACCCGCTTCACGGTGTGGCTGCGCAGGCGTCTGCAGACCGACCGGGGGCTGCGCGACGCCCTGCTCGGCACCGACGAGCAACGGCTGCCGATGGTGTTCCAGTACAACCCGTTCGCCACCTACCTGGAGACCAACGAGCGACGGGAACTGCTCTGCACGGTCACCGGCGGCGACGTGCTCCAGCCCCGGCTGCGGTACAACGTCGGGGACGAGGCGCTGCTCGTGCCGTACCGGCGGGCCGTCGACCTGGTCTGCGCCGACCCGGTACGCCGGGCCGAACTGCGCACCGCGCTCGCCGCCGAGCGGATGACCCTGCCGCTGCTGCTGCTCTTCGGTCGCAGCGACTCCACCATCTCCTACCTCGGCGCGAACCTCTACCCGCAGGACGTCGAGTACGGCCTCTACGTCGGCAACCCGTACGCCGCCGAGATCAGCCGGTTCTGCCTGGCGCTGGTCGAGGACGCGACGCTGGAGAGCCGGCCGGTGATCCACCTCGAACTGCGCCGCCCGCTGGCCGCCGCGCAACGCGCCGCGCTCGCCGACGCGTGCCGGCTCGGCGTACGCCGGCACCTGACCTCGGTCTCCCGCGACTTCGCGCAGTCCCTGGTGGAGGACTCCACCGCCGGGGACCTGCGGGTCGAGCTGCACACCCCCGGCACCGGCCCGTTCGCCGGGCAACAGAAGATCAAGAACAGCTACCTGGTGAGGTGACCATGCGTACCCGTGACTTCTCCCGAGCCCCCGCGCAGGCCCGCGCCGGCGCCATGTTCATCGGCGGCACCCGCTACACCAACCCGCTGGTGCTGCTGCGGCTCGCCCCCTCCTGGTTCCGGATGCTGCGCGACATGCGCCGGATGAACGGCTACTGCTGGCACACCGTCTACTGGCAGTTCCCGCTGACCCTCGGCACCATCGCGTTCTTCACCGACCGCGACGCGATGCTGCGTTTCGCCCGTACCCGGCACCACCGCCGGCTGATGGTCTGGCTGACCGACGGCACCCGCAACGCCACCGCCGGCTTCATCCGGCTCTACACCGCCACCCCCGACGGCTACTCCAACGGCACCTGGCGGGCCGAGGGCCCCGAGATGGGGCACATCGCCACCTTCACCCCGCTGGGCGCGGAGACGACCGGGCCGGCGGTACGCCGATGAGCCCCGCCCGGCACCGGTTCACCCGGGTCACCGACCGGCGCGGCCTGCGGCAGTTCCTGGCCTTCGGCGACCGCCTCTACGTCGGCGAACCCCGCCACGTGCCCACCCCCCGCCAGCAGATCCGCCGCTGGTGGCGCGACGGCGTACCGCTGTACCTGCTGCGCGACGCCGCCGGCACGGTCGTCGGCCGGACCACCCTGCACACCGACGCGGACTTCGACGCCAAGCTCGGCCGCCGGTGCCAGCTCTTCGGGCTCACCGAGTTCACCGAGCCGGCGGCGCAGCCGCTGTTCGACGCGATCACCGCGCACGCCGGCACCGACCGGGACCTGCTGTTCGGCCCGGTGGCGCTGCTCCCCAACCAGGCCGGCGGCGTGATCACCTCCGGGCACGCCGAGCGGGGCTTCGTCGACAGCGCCTGGAACCCGCCGTGGTACGCGACCGCCTACGAGGCGTCCGGGTTCGTCCGCCGGTTCGAGGCCGACACCTGGATCTGCCCCGTGCCCGCCCCGCCGGAGCCGGTCCCGCCCGTGCACGTCGACCCGGACGGCGCGCGGATCGCACTGCACCGGGGCGACGTCCGCCGCCTCGACGAACAGCTCGACCTGCTACGCGGAATGCTCAACGCCTCCTTCGCCCAGCTCGGCTACTACACGCCGATCTCCGCCGCGCAGCTACGGCGGCAGACCGACGGGCTGGCGTACCTGCTGGACGAGTCGCTGCTGCTCTACCTGACCCGCGACGGCGAACCGGTGGCGTTCGTGCTCTGCGTACCCGACATCTCAGAGTTCCTGATCGCCGTCCGGGGCGACCTGCACCTGCTCAACCAGGCCCGGTTGCTGGCCGCCCGCCGCCGCTACCGCCGGGAGGCCGTGCTGATCGTCAAGGGGGTGCTCCCGCAGCACCAGGGACGCGGCTACCAACGGCTGCTCTCCACCCACCTGCACCGCAACCTGTACACCGGCGGCTACACCACACTGCGCAGCACCTACGTCGGGCGGGACAACGCCGCCTCGGCCGCCCAGTACCGCCGCCTCGGCGGTCGCCCGCTGCACGGGTACACCTTCTACGCCAGGGAGCGCTGATGGACCACGACGCGTTCCGCGCCCTCGAACCGTGGTGTTGGCGGGCACCGAGCGCGCACAACACCCAGCCGTGGCGGCTGCGCTACGAACCCGACGCGATCCGGATCGGCTGGGACCCCGCCCACACCCTGCCCGTCGGCGACCCCACCGGCCGGGACCTGCGGCTGTCCCTCGGCGCGTTCGTCGAAACCTGCCTGATCGTCGCGGCCGACGCCGGCCTGCGGCTGGAGTACGTCGCCGACCACGACGAACACCACCGGTGGGTGGGGCTGCTGCGCCCCGCGCCCGTGCGTCACCCGACGCCGTTCCGCACCACCGACGTGTGGGAACGCCGGACCCACCGGGGCGTCCTCGCCGGGGCGGTGGGCCCGGACACCCGCGCCGCGCTGGACGCGGTCGCCCGCCCTGCCGGCGGCGGCGTGCGGGCCGTGCCGGACGCCGGCCGGCTCGGCACCCTGCTGCGCACCGCCGACCGCCGGCAGTACGCCGACCCGGCGGTCGTCGCGGAACTGCGGCGCTGGCTGCGGCTGGACCCGACACATCCGGGCTACCACGCCGACGGGCTCACCGACAGGTGCCTCACCCTGTCGCGTCCCGCCGCCGTCGGGCTGCGCGCGGCACTGGCCGGGTACCCGGTGCTGCGTCCGCTGGGCCTGCCCCGGCTGCTCGCCGCCGCCGACCCCCTCGCCCGCGGCGGCACCGTGCTGGTCCTGCTCGCCCCGGAGCACCTCGACCCGCCCGGCCAGGTCGAGTTCGGACGGGTGCTGCTGCGGGCCTGGCTGACCCTGCACACGGCGGGCCTGGCCGCCCACCCGCTGAGCCAGCTCATCGACGTCCCCACCACCCGGACGGCGCTCGGTGCGCTGCTCGACGTCGCGCCGCAGCGCCTGCTGCACGTCACCCGGGTCGGCCGACCCACCCGCCCCGCACCCCGCTCGGCCCGCCGGGTCCGGGCCTGACCGGCGCACCCACGGCCGACGCCCGACGGCCGGGGTGGACTGTCCGGTTGCCGACCGCGACCGGCGGCCGGCCCGCGTACGGTGACCGCGCAGACCGCGTCGAGCACCGTCGGAGGCCCGATGACCCGCAGCACGTCGCCGCCGACCGGCCGGGACACGACCGTCGACGACCTGGTCCGGTCGGCCGTGCGGGCGGTCGCCCCCGACGAGGAGCCGCTGCTGGCCCTCCTCACCCCCGAGTACCACCGCCGCCCCGGCCACTGGCGGCGTGACCCGGCCGGGCTGACCCGGGTCGGCGGCGGCGAGGCCGGCGGCGGCGGCTTCGAGACGGTGGTCGAACCGCTCCTGCCGTACCTGCTGGTGCTCACCGGGATCGCGCTGGAGGCGCTGCGCGACGGCGTCCGCGACCAGGCCGCCGAGGCGGTCCGCGGCGGCCTGCGCGGCCTCGGTCGGCGGTGGCGTGGCCGCCGCGACCGGGCACTGCCCGCGCCACCGCCCGTGGTGCGGCTGCGGCCGGGACAGCTGCTGCGGATCGAGGAGGCGGTCACCGCCGCCGCCCGCGACCCCCGCTGGGCGCTCACCGAGGACCAGGTCGCCCTGCTGCGCGACGCTGTACGCGACGCGTTCGCCCGGCGGTTCGGCACCACCGGCGACGACGCCCCCGGAACCGATGTCGACGGTGGCTGAGGGCACCCGCACGCCCACCGCCCCGGCCGCCGCGCCGACGCCCGCGCTGCCCTCGACGACGCTCGGCCGGTTCGTGGCCGCGGTCACCGCGGTCGTCGGCACGAGCATGTTCGGCTGGTCGACGGTCCTCGTCGACGGCGACGCGACCCGGGCCCGCGCGCAGTGCGTGAGCGACGTGCTGCGGGCCCGGCCGTTCCCGGTCGACGTCCGGACCGGCGCGGTCGACGAGACGGGCCTGGCCGCCATCCGACGCTGCACCGCCGGCCTCGGAGCGGACGTGGTCCGCCAGATGCTCGTGGGGCTTGCCGTGCTCGCGGCGGTGACCGCGCTGGCCTATCTCGTCGCACCCTGGTGCGAGTGCCGGCTGCGCGGCCTGCGCCGTCTCGACCGCGTCCCCGGCACCGAGGCGCTGCGGGCCGACCTGGCCGAGCTGGTCCGCCAGGCCGGGCTGCGCCGGCCGCCGACGTTCGTGGTGTCCCGGTCCGCGCGGATCAGCGGCAACACCTTCGGCGCCGGCCCGTGGCGGTACGTCCGGCTGGACCTGGGCCTGGTGCACACCCACCGGGTGGCGCCCGGGGTGTTCCGCGCCGTCGTCCTGCACGAACTGGCCCACGTCCGCAACGCCGACATCCACCTCACCCGGCTGACCATCGCCCAGGCGTGGGCGTTCCCCCTCGGGGTGCTCGTCCCCGTCACGGTCACCTACCTGCGCTCCGGCGCCGGCCGGCACCTGCTCGCCGACTCCTGGCGGCTCGCCGCGTTCGCGCTGATCGTGCAGGTGTCGGCATGGTCGGTGCTGCGGGCCCGGGAGTTCACCGCCGACGCCCGGCTCACCGCCGCCGACGCCGCGACCGTCCGGTCGTTGCTCGCCGCCGACCACCGGCGGACCGGGCGGTGGGCCCGCCTCGGCGCGGTGTTCCGGTTCCACCCCCTGGCCCGGGCCCGCGCCGACACCCTCGACGATCCGGGCCGCCGGTTCACCGCCCGCCCGGTCGAGGCGCTCGGGGCCGGCCTCGCCGCCGGTATCGCCGCACCGTCGCTGCGGGACCTGACGACCAGCCTGCCCGCCGTCCTGCCGGGCACCGACCCGGTCACCGGCAGTGCCTTCGTCACCGGCATCCTGCTCGGGGTGCCGCTCGCCCTGGTCGTCACCGGGGCGCTGTGGCGCGCCGCCTGGTGGGCCCGGCACACCGGCAGCCGGGCCACCTCCGGCGTGGTGTTCGGCGCGGCGCTGGCCTGCGGCCTGCTCGTCGGCCGTCGCCTGGCCTGGCGGGTGGCGTACGCCGACGACCTGCGGGCCTGGTGGGTCGAGGCGCTGCTCGCCGTGCTGTGGATCGCCGGTGGCGCGCTGCTGGGCCGGTGGGTGGCCGACGGCGCGCGGGCCCACCTGCGGTGGCTCGTCCCGTCGGCGGTGCGCCGGACCCGGTGGGCGTGGGCCGGCGCGACCCTGGCCACGTCGGTGCTCACCGCCGGGTACGTGGCGATGCTGCTGATCCTCGACGCCGGGGCCGTCGACGACGGGTGGAGCATGCTGCGCCTGGTCGCCGCCCGCGAGGGCGTCGGGGCGGCGACCCCGCTGACCCTGCTGGACATGATCGCCTTCTACCTGCGGATCACCGCCGCCTCGGCCCCGTACCTGATCGTGTTGCTGCTGCTCGCGGCGCTGTTTCCGGTCCTGGCCGGCCGGGGCGCCACCCGGCGGGCGCTGCGGCTGGGCGTGACCGCCGGGGTGGTCGGCGCGCTGGTGCTGCCGCTGGTGCCCCTCGGCGTCGGCGCGGCGGTGCGTGACCCCGGGCTGGCGACGGCCACCGCGGCGACCCTGGTCACCAGCCACACCCTGTTGCCGGTCACGTTCGTCGAGCTGGGCGTCGCCGTGGCGGCGGTCGCCACCCGGCGGCTGTCGCTGCCGCACGGCCTGCTGGCCGCCCTCACGGCGGGGGCGCTGCTGACGCCGGCCGTGCTGGTCGCCGACGTGCTGCTGTCGTGTGTGGCCGGTGCGCCCGGCTGCGCCCTTGCCGTCGATCCCGACACCGCCGTTCGGGTCCTCACCCACGCCCTGGTCGTCGCACCGGTGGTGGCGGCGCTCGGTGCCGCCGTCGGGTCCGCCGTGACGGCCGGGCTCGCGGTGGCGGGCCGGCGTCGCTGGTGGTCGACGGCCGTGGTGGCGCTGCTGCTGGTGACCGGCGGGGCGGTCGTGGCCACCGGCCGCCGGCCACCGCCGGCCCGGGAGCACGACCCCTGCCTGGTGGGGGTGTGGCGGCTCGCGGCCGGCCGGACCCACCTGCCCGTCGCGGCCGATTCGCCGCTGGGCAGGATGGCCGGCCTCACCGCCGACACCGCCGTCGAGTTGTCCACCGGGGCGGCGGGCGGCCACGCCACCGCCTACCGGGCGGACGGCACCGCGACCGACCTGTACGACCTGTTCGTCGCCGAGGGGACCCTCAACGGGCACACCGTCCGCAGCGTGCAGCGCGGCACCGTCACCTACCGGTGGTCGGCCGGGGCCGGCCGGTACGCCCAACGTGACCAGGTCGCCGCCAGCGACCGGGTGCTGCGGGTCGACGACCGGGAACTGCCGCTGACCGGGCCGCCGGAGGACTTCGGCGGAACCTACCGCTGCACCGCCGACCGGCTCGTGATCAGGACGGATGCCGACGGTTCACGCAGCGAACAGACCTTCGTCCGCAGCCCGCTCTGACGGGCCGGCGGGACCCGTGCCGCGTCCGGCGGGCCCGACAGTGTCAGGCCGGGCCGGGATGGTCCGGGGCGCGACCGCTGACCTGTACGAAGGGGAAGCCGTTGACTACCACCCGGGGGTCGTCGAGGGCGGCCGTCGTCGCGGTGAGGTCGACGTCGGTCAGCCCGTGGGTCAGCAGGGCGGCCCGTAGCTGCGGGATGCCGGCCCGCAGCAGCCGGCAGCCCGGCCCGCCGCCACGCCAGCGCCCTGCTGTGGTGCCCGACCGCACCTCGGTCAGCCCCGCGTCGGCGAAGACGGCGGGGGCCCGCTGTGCCCACCCCGGGTCGAGGCCCCGGGCGGTGAGCGTCGCCACGTGCGCGGCCAGGTAGCGGATCAGCAGGTCGGCGGTGGCCGTGTCGGGCGCGTCGGCGACGAAGTCGACGGGCGGGTGGGCGAACTCGCCGATGAGCAGCGCGCCACCGGGCCGCAGCGCGGCGACCATCCGCCGCAGGGCCTCCTCCCGTCGGGGCAGGTGCCCGAGGACCAGCCGGGCGTGCACCAGGTCGAAGGTGCCCGGTGGCTGGTCGGTGACGATGTCCTCGCGGCGTACGACGAGGCGGGGCCGGGCCGGGATGTGCTGCGGGGCGATGTCCGTGGCGACCACCTCGGCGGCCCGTCCGGCCAGCCAGAGCGCGATGCTGCCGGCCCCGGCGGCCACCTCCAGGCAGCGCCGGCCGGTCAGCTCGCCGAGCCCGGTGAGCGCGGCCCGGGTCGGTTCGTCCAACAGGTCCGCCAGCGCGTCGTGGTGGGCGGTGGCCTGGTCGCTGGCGTTGTCGAAGGCGTAGCCCCGGGCGTCCACCCGACCATCGTGCCGTACGACGCGTAGCTACGGTGCCCCGGCCGACGTCCTCCACGTTCCTTCCACTCAACGGAAGGCATGCTCCCCGGCTGCGGCCCCGGACGCGATGATTCGTCTCCATCGATGGTCAGCCCGCTAGGAGGTCGTGCGGATGGAGTTCGCCCGGGACCAGTGGTACGTGGCGGCCCACGGCGTCGAGGTCGGGCGGGACCTGCTCGCCCGTACCGTGCTCGGTGAACCGCTGGTGCTGTACCGCACCGGGGCGGGGGAGGCGGTGGCGCTCGCCGACCGGTGCGTGCACCGGCGCTACCCGCTGTCGCAGAGCCGGCTCGACGGGGACACCGTCGTCTGCGGCTACCACGGCTTCACCTACGACCCGACCGGCACCTGCGTCTTCGTCCCCGGGCAACAGCGGATTCCGCGCACCGCGCGGGTCGCGGCGTACCCGGTGGTCGAGCAGGACTCCTTCGTCTGGGTGTGGATCGGCGACCGGGAACGGGCCGACCCGGCCACGATCCCCCGCGCGCCGTGGCTGGCCGACCCCCGGTACGCGGTGGTCCGTGGCATGGCCCCGCTGGACGCCCGCTACGGCCTGCTGGTGGACAACCTGATGGACCTGTCCCACGAGACCTACCTGCACGGCGGCTACATCGGCACCCCCGAGGTGGCGGACACCCCGATCACCACCGAGGTGGACGAGGACCGGGGCGTGGTGCACGTCAGCCGGCACATGGACGACGCCGAGTGCCCGCCGTTCTACGCCCGCTCGACCGGCATCCAGGGTCGGATCACCCGCTGGCAGGACATCGAGTACCACCCGCCGTGCCTCTACCTGCTGCACAGCCGGATCGCCCCGCAGGGCGTCTACCCGCCCGCGCAGGGGGAGGACAGCGCCGCCTTCCACGCCGAGATCGTCTACGCCATCACCCCGTCGACCGCGCACAGCACGTACGACTTCTGGGCGGTGGCCCGGGACTTCGCGGTCGACGACGAGTCGGTCAGCGCGTACCTGCACCAGAGCAACCACACGGTGGTGATGCAGGACGTCGCGGCGCTGAACATCCTGGAGCGGGTGATCGCGGCCGAACCGCAGCGGTACCAGGAGCTGAGCATCAACATCGACACCGGTGGGCTGGCCGCCCGGCGGCTGCTGGCCCGGCTGGTCGGGTCGGGGACGGCGGGAGCGCCCCGGTGACGCCCGGGGCCGGCGGGGGCCGGGTCTACCGGGTCCACTGGGTGCCGGGCACCGACACCCTGCGGGGCACCTGCCACTGCGGCGCGCAGCGGCTCGCCGAGGAACCGGTCGAGTTGTGGCAGTGGCTGCTCGGCCACCCGCAGGGCCACCGCGCCCGGGCGGTGCCGCCGACCGCCCCGACCGGTCGGCGGGCGGTGCCGGCGTGACCGGAACGGACCTCGTCGTGGTCGCCCGCCAGCAGGTGACCGTCGAGGTCGTCGAGTTCGGCCTGGCCCGCGCGGACGGCGGACCGCTGCCCGGCTGGGCTCCGGGCGCGCACGTCGACCTGGAACTGGGCCCCGGTCTGCTGCGGCAGTACTCACTCTGCGGTGACCCCGCCGACCGGACCGTCCTGCGGATCGCGGTGCAGCGGGAGGCGGCGGGGCGCGGCGGCTCCCGGGCGGCCCACGAGCGGCTCACCGTCGGCGGAACCGTCCGGATGCACGGCCTGCGTAACACGTTCCCGCTGGTCGCGGCCCACCGGTACCTCTTCGTCGCCGGTGGCGTCGGGATCACCCCGATCGTCCCGATGGTCGCCGCCGCCGACGCCGCGGGCGCGGACTGGCGACTGGCGTACGGCGGGCGGACCCGATCCGCGATGGCGTACGCCACCGCGCTGCGCGACCGGTACGGCGACCGGGTCGGCCTGTACCCGCAGGACGAGACCGGTCTGCTCGACCTGGCCGGGCTGCTGGCCGGGGCCGGCGACGGGCTGGTCTACTGCTGCGGCCCGGAGTCGCTGGTGCGGGCGGTGGAGGAGCACTGCCGGGACCGGCCGCCGGGCCGGCTGCACGTCGAGCGGTTCGCCCCCAGGGAGGAAATGGCCGGCCCGGAGACGGCGATCGAGGTGGAACTCGCGTTGTCCGGGCGGACGGTGACCGTGCCGCCGGGGGTGCCGATCCTGCGGGCGGTGGAGGAGGCCGGGGTGCCGGTCCTGTCGTCCTGCCGGGAGGGCACCTGCGGCACCTGCGAGACGCCGGTGCTGGCCGGGGTGCCGGAGCACCGCGACAGCCTGCTGTCCGCGCAGGACCGCGCCGCCGGGGACACCATGCTGATCTGTGTCTCGCGGGCCCGTACCCCCCGGCTCGTCCTGGAACTGTGACCGGCCGGCGCGGGCGGGGAGGATGGTGGGATGCGCGGGCAGCCGGGCCGGACGGTGACCAGCCGGGTGCTGGCGCTGCTCGACGCGTTCACCCCGGCCAGTCCGGCCCTGACGCTCAGCGAGCTGGCCCGCCGGGCCGGGCTGCCGCTGTCCACCGTGCACCGCCGGGTGGCGGAGCTGCTCGCCTGGGGCGCGTTGGAGCGGGGCGACGACGGGCGGTACCGGATCGGCCTGCGGCTGTGGGAGGTGGGTTCGCTCGCGCCCCGGGGCCTGGGGTTGCGCGAGGTGGCCCTGCCGGTGATGGAGGACCTGTACGAGGTGACGCACGAGAACGTGCAGCTGGCCGTCCGGCAGGGGCTCGAACTGGTCTTCATCGAACGGATCGCCGGCCGGCGGGCGGTGCCGGTGCTCACCCGGGTGGGTGGCCGGTTCGCGCTGCACGCCACCGGGGTCGGGCTGGTGCTGCTCGCCCACGCCCCGGCCGAGGTGCAGGAACGGGTGCTGGCCGCGCCGCTGGAGCGGTACACCGCGCTGACCGTCACCGATCCGGGGCGGCTGCGTCGCTGCCTGGCCGAGGTGCGCCGGGCCGGGTACGCGGTCAGCGACCGGCAGGTCACCATGGACGCCCTGTCGGTGGCCGCGCCGGTGCGGGCCCCGGAGGGGGTGGTGGCGGCGCTGTCGCTGGTGGTCGCCCACGACCGGGCGGACCCGGTGGCGTTGGCCCCGCTGGTGCAGGCGGCGGGCCGGGTGCTGTCCCGGGCGTTGGGCAGCACGCCCGGGTGAACCGGGGGTTCAGTCGGGGAAGGCCAGCAGCCGCAGCAGCCGGGCCAGGCGGGCCTGGTCCTGCGCCGGCACGACGGACAGCGAGTCGATTCCCACGGCGCGGACGGCGTCGCGGGCGCGGGCGAACAGGTCCCGGCCGGCGTCGGTGGCGACGAGGACGTTGGCCCGCCGGTCGGCGGGGTCGGCGTGCCGCTCGACGAGGTGCCGCTGTTCCAGCCCGTCGACGAGGGCGACGACCTGGCTCGGGTCGAGCCGTAGGAACTCGGCGAGTTCCCGTTGGGTCGGGCGGACGTCGTCGGCGGCCAGGGCGAGCACGGAGTAGGAGCGGGCCTTCAGGCCGTGGGTGGCCAGGGCGGCGTTCGCCGCGGCGAGGGCGAGCGCGTTGGCGCGGGCCAGCAGGAAGCTCAGGTCACCGGCGAGCGCGCTGTCCCGCAGCCGGTCGCTGCCGGTCGACCGGGTCCGTTCGGCGGGCATGGCGACGATGGTAGCAAGGTTCCTGAATAATTGACATTCTCAACGGTTCGTGCTCAGATCGCATCGACGAAAGGGAGTGCCCATGTCACTGGACGGCAAAGTCGCCATCGTCACCGGCTCCGGGCGCGGCCTCGGCCTGGCCTACGCCCAGGAGTTGGCGCGGCGGGGCGCCCGCGTCGTGGTCAACGACATCGACGCCGACGCCACGGCCGAGGCGGTGGCCACGATCGAGGCGTCCGGCGGCCGGGCCGTCGGGGTGACCGCGCCGGTAGGCCCGACCGAGACCGCCGAGGAACTGGTCGGCACCGCCCTCGCCGCGTTCGGCCGGCTCGACGCCCTGGTCACCAACGCCGGCGTCCTGCGCGACACCGTGCTGTGGAAGATGAGCGACGACGACTTCGACACCGTCGTCACCGTGCACCTGCGCGGCACCTTCACCACCGTCCGCGAGGCGGTGCGGCACATGCGGCAGGCCGGCGGGGGCGGCCGGATCATCTGCATCGGCTCACCCACCGGGCAGCGGGGCACCTTCGGCCAGACCAACTACGCGGCGGCCAAGGCGGGCATCGTCGGCATGGTCCGCACCTGGGCGCTGGAACTCAAGCGGGCCGGCATCACCGCCAACACCGTCGTCCCGGTCGCCGCGACCGCGATGACCGCCACCGTCCCCTACTTCGCCGCGGCCGTACGCGCCGAGGCCGACGGTGAGCCGATGCCCGCGTTCTTCCGGCATGACCTCGGCTTCGGCACCGTCGCCGACGTGGCCGGCCTGGTCGCCTTCCTCGCCTCCGACGCGGCGGCCCAGGTCACCGGGCAGGTGATCGGGGTCGGCGGCGACCGCCTGCAGATCTGGACCCACCCGGAGGCGGCGCTGACCGCCTACCGCGAGGGCGGCTGGACCTACGACGCGCTGGTCGAGGCCTGGCCGACGACGTTCGACGGGGCCGCGCAGAGCGTCGGCGAACGCTTCCCCGAGCTGCCCGCCCGGTTCCAGCCGGCGAACCCCTGACCCGGCCGACCGACGAGACCGCCCGACCCGCCGGACCGGACCCGCCCGACGGAGGCCGCCCCCATGTACCAGCCCGCGATCGACCTCGACGCCGTCACCGCGATCGACATGCACGTGCACATCGAGGTCGACGACCACGGCCACGCCTCGCTGCCCGAACCGCTGGTGGCCGCCGTGTCGAAGTACTTCCGCACCGACGGGCCCCGGCCCGCCGTCGACGCGGTGGCCCGGTACTACCGCGAGCGGAGGATGGCCGCCGTCGTCTTCACCGTCGACGCGGGCACCCAGCTGCGGCACCCGCCGCTGTCCAGCGCCGAGATCGCCCGCGCCGCCGCCGAACACGCCGACGTGCTCATCCCCTTCGGGTCGGTCGACCCGCGCACCGGCGCGGCGGCCCTCGACCTCGCCGCCCGGCTGATCGAGCAGGAGGGGGTACGCGGCTTCAAGTTCCACCCCACCGTGCAGGGCTTCGACCCCGGCCACGAGGCGTACGCCCCGCTGTGGGCCCTGATCGAGCGCGCCGGCCTCCCGGCGATCTTCCACACCGGACAGACCGGCATCGGCGCGGGCCTGCCCGGCGGGTACGGCCTGCGGCTCGGACTGTCCAACCCGATGCTGCTCGACCCGGTCGCCGCCGACTTCCCCGACCTGCAGATCGTCATGGCCCACCCGTCGGTGCCCTGGCAGGACGAGGCGCTGTCGGTGGCCACCCACAAACCCAACACCTGGATCGACCTGTCCGGCTGGAGCCCGAAGTACTTCCCGGCCGCGCTGGTCCGTCACGCCAACTCGGTGCTGAAACACCGGGTGCTGTTCGGCACCGACTACCCGCTGCTGACCCCCGACCGGTGGCTGCGCGACGTGGCGGCCACCGACCTGAGGCCGGAGGTGCTCCCGGGCATCCTCAAGGACAACGCGGCCCGGCTGCTGGGCCTCGCCCCGCACCGACGAGAGGAGTCGCCATGACGACGACCATCACCTACGACCAGCTCGCCGATCTCGCCGGCACCGACCTGGGGCACACCGGCTACCGGACGGTCACCCAGGACCAGGTGAACCTGTTCGCCGACGCCACCGACGACCACCAGTGGATCCACGTCGACCCGCAGCGGGCCACGGCCGGCCCGTTCGGTGCGCCGATCGCCCACGGCTTCCTCACCCTGTCGCTGGCCGTGCCGTTCTGGACCGAGCTGCTGGAGGTCAAGGGCGTGACCACCAAGGTGAACTACGGCCTCGACCGGGTGCGCTTCCCCGCACCGGTCGTGGTCGGCGCGCGGGTACGGATGCGGGCCACCGTCGTCGAGGTGGCCGAGGTGCGGGGCGGCTACCAGCTCACCGTCGACCAGACCATCGAGATCGAGGGCGGCACCAAGCCGGCGGTCGTCGCCCGCGGGTTGTACCGCTTCCACGCCTGAGACCCCGGGCGTCCGGCCAGGTGATCATCCCACCTCCACCACCAGGAGACTGCTGATGCACCAGCACGGAATCGGCGCCTGGGTGGCCCGGCGCCGGCTCAGGTCCCCGGACAAGGTCGCTCTCGTGCACGGCGCGGGCGCGACCGTCACCTACGCGCAGTTCGCCGACGCCGTGGACCGGGTCGCGGCGGTGCTGCGGGAGCACGGCGTCGACGCCGGAGACACCGTCGCCTACCTGGGTGAGAACAGCCCGGAGTTCCTTCAGGTGATGTTCGGGACGGTGCGGCTCGGTGCCGTGTTCGTGCCGGTCAACACCCGGCTCGCACCCCCCGAGATCGGCCATGTGCTGACCGACTGCGCGGCCCGGGTGCTGATCCACGACCCGGACTTCGCGGTGCCGGTGGCCGCCGCGCTGCCGACCGCCCGGCCCCCACGGGTCCTGGTCACCGGCGAGGGCACCCCGGACCGGCCGGGCCTGGCGACGCTGACCCGCGACGCCGACCCGGGACGGGCCGGGCACGCCGACCCCGGCCCCACCGACCCGGCGGCGATCGTCTACACCTCGGGCACCACCGGCCGGGCCAAGGGCGCGGTGCTCACCCACGGCAACCTGACCTGGGTGGCGCTCAACTGCGTGGTCGACTACGACGTCGTCTCCACCGACGTGGCGCTGATGATCTCGCCGCTGTTCC
The DNA here is from genome assembly GCF_015354745.1 of Micromonospora sp. S-DT3-3-22. Lineage (NCBI taxonomy): Bacteria > Bacillati > Actinomycetota > Actinomycetes > Micromonosporales > Micromonosporaceae > Micromonospora > Micromonospora sp. S-DT3-3-22. Next base: position 10,304 of record NZ_JACGMO010000085.1, on the reverse strand, counting down.
ACGTCGCCTCGCTGGGGATGGGTGCCCTGCCCGTCATCCTCAAGGGGGCCACGATGGTCATCGAGCGGGGTTTCGAACCGGGCCGGGCGCTCGCGCAGATCGCCCGGCACCGGGTCACCATGCTCAGCGGGGTGCCGACCACCTACCAACTGCTGGCCGACCACCCCGACTGGGCCGCGACCGACCTGTCCACGCTGACGAAGCTCACCTGCGGCGGGTCCGCCGTGCCGACCCGCATCCTCGACGCGTACGAGGCGCGCGGCCTGTCGTTCTCCCAGGGGTACGGGATGACCGAGGCGTCGCCGGGCGCGACCGCGCTGCCGCCGGCGATGACCCGGGCCAAGCAGGGCAGCGTCGGCCTGCCGCACTTCTTCACCGACGTCCGGGTCACCGACCCGGGCGGGGCGGTGCTGCCCGCCGGTGCGGTCGGTCAGATCGAGGTGGCCGGGCCCAACGTCTTCCCCGGCTACCACGGCCTGCCGGAGGCGACCGCCGAGGCGTTCACCCCCGACGGCTGGTTCCGCTCCGGCGACCTGGGCCGCCTCGACGACGACGGCTACCTCTACGTCTCCGGCCGCCTCAAAGACATGATCATCTCGGGTGGCGAGAACATCTACCCGGCCGAACTCGAACTGCTGCTCGGCGAGATCGACGGGGTGGTGTCGGCGGCCGTGATCGGGGTGCCGGACGACCGCTGGGGGGAGGTGCCGTGGGCCGTGCTGACCGTCCGGGCGGGGGCGTCGGTGGACACCGGCACCGTCCGGGCCCACCTCGACGGCCGGGTCGCCCGCTACAAGCTGCCGAAGAACGTGGTCATCGTGGACGAGTTGCCGCGGACCGCGTCGGGGAAGGTCAGGAAGGCCGAGCTGCGGGCGCGGTTCGCCGGCTGACCGAGGGCCGGTGGGTGACCAGGGCGGCGAACTCCGCCGTGGACGCCTCGGCCAGCGCCCGGTGCGCCCGACGGTAGGTCTGCGCCGACCGGGAGGCCGGCCACTGCGCGTCCATGAACTCGGCCGGCAGCCTCGGGTCGGCCCGCAGCAGCGCCAGCCAGTCCGCCACCAGCATCGTGCGCAGGGTCAACGCGCCCGTCGTCGCCGTGGTCGCGGCCGGGTCGGCCCACCGGTCGATGAACGCCAGGTGCTCGCGCCGGATCGCCTCGATGTCCCAGGCGGCGCGCACGCTGTCGCCGATCGGGAAGCCGGCGAGTTCGCGGGCGTGGAAGGCGACCACGGGGTGCGGGGCGAGATCCTGGCGCAGCGGCTCCAACGACCCGGCGAGGTCGACCTCGCCCGGGGCCAGCCACAGCCCGTCGCGGATCGGCGCGAAGCCCTCCCAGGTGAGGGTGGAGCGCAGCCGGTGCCGCAGCGTCCGCTGCTCCTCCGGGATCGAGAAGGTGACAAGCGTCCAACCGCTGCCCTGCGGGTCGAACGGCCGGGGCCCGCGCACCCGGTACGTCGCCTCGCGCAGCACCGCCGCCCCGTGCTCGGTCAGCGAGAACAGCGTCTCCCGGCCGCTGCGGCCCCTCGCCAGGATGCCGCTGCGCACCAGCCGGTCGAGGGTGGCCCGGGTCGCCGGCGCGGCGACGCCGGCCCCCTCCAGCACGGTGATCAGGACACTGGCCCGGATCGGCCCGGTGTCGCCGTCGACGACGTGCTCGCCGAAGAAGGCGAGCACCAGTTGCTTCGGCTGCCGCCTAGCCACAGTCATCCCCTCCGACACCTCCGTCGCCCGGCACGCTCACGGCGCGGGTCGCGGGGCCACATTCTGCCCGCGTTTGGCCCGCTGGATCTCGCCGTAGACGTGCGTGCGCAGCTCGGTGAACCGGGGCAGGGCGCGGGTGGTGATCTGGTCCCGCTCGGCCGGCAGGTCGATCACCAGATCCTCCCGTACCCGGGTCGGCGCGTGGGACAGCACCAGCACCCGCTGTCCGAGGTAGACCGACTCGTCGATGTCGTGGGTGACGAACAGCACCGAGATCCCGCGTCGGGCGTGCAGCTCCCGCACCAGGTCCTCCAGGTCGGCCCGGGTCTGCGCGTCCACCGCCGCGAACGGCTCGTCCATGATCAGGACTTCCGGCTGGTACGCGACGGCCCGCGCGATCGCCACCCGCTGCTGCATCCCGCCGGAGAGCTGCCACGGGTGGCTGCGGGCGGCGTGCGCCAGACCCACCGCGTCGAGCGCGTCGGCGACCAGGGTGTGCCGCTGCGCGCGGGAGAGCCGCTTGTGCCGCAGCGGCAGCTCGACGTTGCCGCGTACGGTCAGCCACGGGTAGAGGCTGCGGCCGTACTCCTGGAACACCACGGCCATGGCGGGGCTGGGGCCGGTCACCGGAGCGCCGTGCATCTCGACGGTGCCGCCGGTCGGGCGCAGCAGTCCGGCGAGGCACTTCAGCAGGGTGGTCTTGCCGCACCCGGACGGCCCGACGATGCAGACGAGTTCGCCGGCGTCCATCGTGAAGCTGAGGTCCCCGATCGCCTCGACGTCGCCGGTGCGGGCCTGGTAGACCTTGTTCAGCTGCGTCACCCGCAGCAGGGTGCCCCGGTCAGACACGGTTGACCTCCCTGATTCCGTGGTACCAGCGCAGCACGCGCCGTTCGACGACCCCGAAGACGACGGCGAGCAGCACGCCGACCCCGCCGAGCAGCAGGATGCCGCTCCACATCTCGGCGATGAGGTAGTTGCGTTGGAAGTAGGCGATCCGGTAGCCCAGCCCGGCCGACGAGGCGAACATCTCGGAGATGACCATCAGGATGAGCGCGACCGAGAGGGCCTGCCGGACCCCGGCCATGATCCGGGGGCTGGCGGCGGGAAGCACCAGGAACCACAGCCGTTCCCACCGGGTGATCCGGAACGACAGCGCGGTCTGCGTCAGCACGCTGTCGGTGCCCCGGACCCCCTCGACCGTGTTGAGCAGGATCGGCCAGACCGCGCCGGAGACGATCACCACGACCTTCATGGTGTCGGTGATGCCGAGCAGGAGCATCGCCACCGGGATCAGCACCGGCGGCGGGACGGCCCGGAGGAACTCCAGCAGCGGTTCGAGCAGCTCGCGCAGCCACGGGGTGAGGCCGATGACGGTGCCGGCGGCGACGCCGAGCACGATCGACGCGGCGACCCCGAGGCCGAGGCGGTAGAGGCTCGGCAGCACGTCCTGGACGAACGCCGGCCCGATCCAGGTGTCGACGAAGGCGTCGGCGATCGTCACCGGGTCGGGGAAGAACCGGTTCGTCGCCCTGGTCGCCACCAGGCCCCAGAGCACCAGCAGCAGCATCGGCAGCCCGAGCGCGTGCAGCAGGCCCGCCACCGCCCGCGTGCCGGCCCGGCGGCGCGGCGCGGCGACGATCCGGCCCGGGTACGCGGTCACCGTGCCCGCTCCCCACGGACGGACTCGTGCCAGGACAGCGTCCGCCGTTCGACGAACCGGAAGACGAGGTTCACCGCCAGCCCGAGCAGGCCGGTGACCACGACGAGGGCGTACAGGCCGACGGCGTCGCCGCCGGAGCGGGACAGCTCGATCATGCGGCCGAGGCCGGGGTTGCCGATCACCATCTCGGCGGTGACGGCCAGGATGAGCGCGACCGCCGCCGCCAGCCGCAGGCCCGTCATCAGGTACGGCAGGGTGGTCGGCAGGACGAGGTGCGTCCACTGCTCGCGGCGGCGCAGACCGAAGCTGCGGGCGGTGTTCCGGGCGACCGCGTCGACGTCGGCGACCCCGTAGATCACCTGCACGAACACCTGCCAGAACGACGCGTAGACGATGATGACCAGGGCGGCCTGCCGCTGGATGCCGAACATCAGCACGGCGAGCGGGATGAGCGCGACCGACGGGATGGGGCGCAGGAACTCGACCATCGTGTGGGTCGTGCGGCGCAGGAACGGCACCAGGCCGACGACGGTGCCGAGGGCGACGGCGGCGAGCGTCGCCACGGTCAGCCCGATCGCCCAGGAGGTCATGGTGCTGCCCAACCGCCGCCAGAACGCCAGGTCGACGAGCTGTTCGGCGAGCCGCGCCAGCACGTCCGTCACGTACGGCAGGTACTGCGGGTCGATCAGGCCCAGCGCGGGGATCGCCTGCCAGCCGACGAGGAAGCCGGCGAGGCCGGTGACGCCCAGCAGCGCCCTGCGCAACGCGGGTGGCCGTCGGGTGGTGGGCACGGGCGGGTCACCTCCGAAGGTGGCGTGGTCGGCGTCGCCCGGCGGCCCGGCCGCCGGGCGACGCCGGGTCGGCTACTGCTGGCGGATGAGCCGGTCGAGGTCGGGTTGCCGGTCGAGCACCCGGTACCGGCCGGCGAGTTCGGCGAGGGTCTGGAGGCTGGCCCGGTCGACGTCCCAGCCGAACGCCGGCAGCCTGACCGACTCCGCCACCGGCGGCGGCAGTTGGAGGTTGTCCTTGATGGCCTGCCGCACGGCCGGCGCGTTGGCCGGGTCCTGCGCCCACTGGAGGGTCTTCTTCATCGCCGCGGAGAAGTCCTCGACCAGCTTGGCGTCCTTGTCGAGGCGGGCGGTGGTGGTGATGGTGGTGAGGGTGGCCAGGCCGGGCACCACCGCCTGGTAGGGCGCCACGACGAACGTGTCGCCCCGGCTCTTCAGCTGGGTGACGAACGGTTCCGGCACCCAGGCGGCGTCGATGTTGCCGGCCGCGAGCTGGGCCGGGGTATCCGGGAAGGCCACCTCGACGAACTTGATCTTCTTGGGGTCGCCGCCGTCCTTCTCCACCGCCGCCATGATCGTGACGTCGCCGGCCGCGCCCAGGCTGTTGACCGCGACCCGCTTGCCGGCGAGGTCGGCCGGTCGTCTGATGCCGGACTTCGCCGAGGCCACCACGGCGTTGATGTCGTCGCCCTGGGCGTACGAGGAGGCGTAGTTGCCGATGATGACGACGCCCAGGTTCTGCAGGTCGGCGCGGAACGGGCCGAAGGGCTGGCCGATGGCGAAGTCGATGTCGCCGTTCATCAGCGCCGGGATGGCCTGCGCGCCGCCCTGCGCGGGGAGCACCTCGACCTGGAGCCCGCGCTCGGCGAAGAGGCCCGCCTTGATGCCGCCCCACAGCGCGGCGGTCTCGGTGATCGGCAGTGCCGCGACCCGCACCTTGCGCAGGTCGCCGGAGGTCGGTGCGGACGGGGTGGACGCGTCGGAGTCGGTACATCCGGTGAGGGCGATCGTGGCGGCGATCAACCCGAGAGCCATGACCTTCTTCATTGACGAGGCCCTTCCTGGGCGGGGGTGGTGGGGTGCGTCGGAAGTCGGCGGGATGCCTCGGACCTGCGGGGGGAACCAACCGCTGCGTGGGGGCGCACGCCGCTGTGTTGGCCATGGTCAGCCACCCCGGCATCGAAAGTCAAGAATTTCTGACGCCCGTCATGGATAAGTTGAACGACGCTGCGTCATGACGGTGTAGCTCAGACCTCGGGCAGGCCCACGTAGTTCTCGGCCAGACTCGTCGCGTACGCCCGCGAGGTGGCGGCGTACCGCAGCGTCGCGGTCTGCAACTTCGCCTCGTACGGGTCGTCGTGCGCCAGCCGGTGCAGCATCGACGTCATCCACCAGGAGAAGTGCTGGGCCCGCCAGACCCGGCGCAGCGCGGTGGCCGAATAGCCCGCCAGCAGGTCGGTGCGGCCGTGGGAGTACCAGGCGGCGAACGCCTCGCCGAGCAGCGCCACGTCGGCCAGCGCCAGGTTCATGCCCTTGGCCCCGGTGGGCGGGACGATGTGCACGGCGTCTCCGGCCAGGTACAGCCGCTCCCACTGCATCGGCTCCACCACGAAACTGCGCATCGGCGTGATCGACTTCTCCAGGACCGGACCCTCGGTGAGCGACCAGCCCGGCACCGTCTCCAGCCGGAGCCGCAGTTCCGCCCAGATCCGCTCGTCCGGCCACGCGGCGATGTCCTCGTCGGGGGCGACCTGGAGATAGAGCCGGGAGACCTGCGGCGAGCGCATGCTGTAGAGGGCGAAACCCCGCTCGTGATGGGCGTAGACGAGTTCCTCCACGGCCGGCGCGGCGGCGGCGAGCACCCCCAGCCAGGCGAACGGGTACGCCCGCTCGTAGCTGGTCAGCACCCCGTCGGGCACCGCGCCCCGGCTCACCCCGTGGAACCCGTCGCAGCCGGCCACGAAGTCGCAGCGCAGTTCCTCCTCCCGGCCGTCGCGTCGGTAGCGGACCACCGGGTCGGGGGAGTCGAGCCCGTCCAGCCGGACCACCTCGGCGTCGAACAGGATCGTGCCGCCGGCCGCGAGGCGCGCGGCGATCAGGTCCTTGACCACCTCCTGCTGCCCGTAGACGGTGATCGCCCGCCCGGTCAGCTCGGTCATCGGCACCCGGTGCGACTCCCCGGCGAAGCGCAGCTCGATGCCCTCGTGCCGCAGCCCCTCGCGGAGCAGCCGCTCGCCGAGGCCGGTGCGGCAGAGCAGGTCGACCGAGCCCTGTTCGAGCACCCCGGCGCGCAGCCGGTGCTCCACGTGCTCGCGGCTGCGGCTCTCCAGCACCACCGAGGCGATGCCCTGCCGGTGCAGCAGGTGCGACAGCATGAGCCCCGCCGGCCCGGCGCCGACGATGCCGACCTGGGTACGCATCCCGGTCCGTCCTTCCTGGACGCCGGCCCGACACCGGGGCCCGGCGGCGGGCCACCGAAAGCGTTCGCTGAGCGAACGGGTGTTCTCGTATTGAACGTTGGCACGTGACCCGGCTCCCGTCAACGTCCTGCCCGGACGGTGGTCGCCCCGACGCCGGGGCCCGATGCGGACATTGACGGATGTCGCCGCCGGCCGTACGTTCGACATGAGCACGATGGTCCGCATGGCGAACACCGGTCCGAGGTGAGGCGGGAGGCCCATGGCGACGCTCGTCCCGCTGGCGCAGGCCGTGGCGGAACTGGTCCGCGACGGCGACGTGGTGGCCCTGGAGGGCTTCACCCACCTCATCCCGTTCGCCGCCGGCCACGAGATCATCCGCCAGCGACGGCAGGAATTGACCCTGGTCCGGATGACCCCCGACGTCATCTACGACCAGCTCATCGGCGCCGGGTGCGCCCGCCGGCTGGTCTTCTCCTGGGGCGGCAACCCCGGCGTGGGATCGCTGCACCGGTTCCGCGACGCCGTGCAGCACTCCTGGCCGCGTCCGCTGGAACTGGAGGAACACAGCCACGCCGGGATGGCCAACCGCTACGTCGCCGGGGCGTCCGGCCTGCCGTTCGCCGTCCTGCGCGGCTACACCGGCACCGACCTGCCCCGGCACACCGCCAACGTCCGGACGGTCGACTGCCCCTTCACCGGCGAGACCCTCACCGCCGTGGCGGCCCTGCGCCCCGACGTGACCGTGGTGCACGCACAACGCGCCGACCGGGCCGGCAACGTGCAACTGTGGGGCATCACCGGCGTACAGAAGGAGGCGGTCCTCGCCGCCCACCGGTCACTGGTCACCGTCGAGGAGGTCGTGCCCGAACTGACCCCCGTCCCCGGGCAGGTCGTGCTGCCCGGCTGGGCGGTCACCGCCGTGGCCGAGGTGCCCGGCGGCGCCCACCCCTCCTACGCCCAGGGCTACTCGGTCCGGGACAACGACTTCTACCGGGCCTGGGACGCCGTCAGCCGGGACCGCGACACCTTCCGCGTCTGGCTCGACCGGCACGTGCACCGGGCCGGGGCGGCGACGTGACCGCCCGACACACCCCCCGACCCGGGCCGCCGACGTGAGCGGCCCGCCCCCGCCGGCCCGGTGGACCGCCGACGAGATGATGACCGTCGCCGCCGCCCGGCAACTCCGCGACGGTGACGCCTGCTTCGTCGGGATCGGGCTGCCCAGCACCGCGGCGAACCTCGCCCGCGCCACCCACGCCCCCAACCTGGTGCTCGTCTACGAGTCCGGCTGCCTCGGCGCGAAACCGGACCGGCTGCCGCTGTCCATCGGCGACGGCGTCCTCGCCGACACCGCCGACGCGGTCGTGTCGGTGCCCGAGGTGTTCAACTACTGGCTCCAGCCCGGCCGGATCGACGTCGGCTTCCTCGGCGCGGCCCAGCTCGACCGGTACGGCAACCTCAACACCACGGTCGTCGGCGACGACTACGCGACCCCGGCCGTCCGGCTGCCCGGCGCGGGCGGAGCCCCGGAGATCGCCGCCTCCTGCCGCGAGGTCGTGGTGATCGTCCGGCAGAACCCGCGCACCTTCACCGCGCGGGTCGACTTCGTCACCTCCGTCGGCTACGGCACGGGCCCGGGGGACCGGGAACGGCTCGGCCTGCGCGGCGGCGGCCCCCGACTGGTGATCACCGACCTCGGCGTCCTGGCACCCGACCCGGTCAGCTGCGAGCTGACCCTCACCCGGCTGCACCCCGGCGTGACCCGGGAGCAGGCGCGGGCCGCCACCGGCTGGGACCTCGCCGTCGCCGAGCCGCTGACCACGAACGACCCGCCCACGGCACACGAACTGGCGGTGCTGCGCGCGTTACAGGCGACGGCCGAGGGGAGCCGAGCATGACCGAGGACACCGCCGGCCGTGGGCTGCTGCTACCGGCGTACCGGCGCGACGACGTCGACGCCCACCCACCGCTGTTCAGCCCCGGCTACCGGTCGACCGTGACGCGGGCCCCCCGGCAACCGCTTGCCCACCTGCCGCAGCGGCTGACCGAGATCACCGGGCCGCTGCTGGGCGAGGGACGCCTCGGCGACCTCGACCACGACCTGACCCGCCAGCACGACGGGCCACCGCAGGGGCAGCGGATCATCGTGCACGGCCGGGTCCGCGACGGCGACGGCCGGCCGGTGCCGCGTACGCTCGTCGAGATCTGGCAGGCCAACGCCGCCGGGCGCTACCGCCACGCACGCGACACCTGGCCGGCCCCGATCGACCCGCACTTCGACGGGGTGGGCCGCGCGCTCACCGACGACCAGGGGCGCTACCGGTTCGTCACCGTCCAACCGGGGGCCTACCCCTGGCGCAACCACGACAACGCCTGGCGGCCGGCGCACATCCACTTCTCGCTGTTCGGCCGGGCGTTCACCCAGCGGCTGGTGACGCAGATGTACTTTCCCGGCGACCCGCTGTTCTTCCAGGACCCGGTGCTGCACTCGGTGCGCGACCCGATGGCCCGGCAACGGCTGGTCGCCCGCTACGACCACACCGCCACGCAGCCCGAGTGGGCGCTGGCCTACGCCTTCGACATCGTGCTGCGGGGCCGCGAGGGCACCCCCTTCGAGGACGGGGACGACGATGAGTGACCGGCTGGGCGTCACCCCGGCGCAGACCGTCGGGCCGTACCTGAGCATCGGCCTGCACTGGCCCGACGGCCCGTACGTCGTCCCCGAGGGCACCCCCGGCGCGTTCTGGATCCGGGGCCGGATCGTCGACGGCACCGGGGAACCCGTGGTCGACGCGCTGGTGGAGAGCTGGCAGGCCGACCCGGACGGCCGGTTCGACCACCCCGACGACCCGCGCGGGGCCCGGCCGCCGCGGCTCGTGGGGTTCCGGGGGTTCGGCCGCAGCGAGACCGACGACCAGGGGTGCTACCGGTTGCTGACGGTCCGGCCGGGGCCGCTGCCCGACCCGGACGGCGGCACCGAGGCGCCGCACCTGACCCTGTCGGTGTTCGGCCGGGGGCTGCTGCACCGCCTGGTGACCCGGCTCTACTTCCCCGACGAGCCGGCGGCCAACGCCGTCGACCCGGTGCTGGGCAGCGTGGAGACCGACCGCCGGGGCACCCTGCTGGCCAGCGCCGCGCCGGACGGGTTCCGCTTCGACATCCACCTCCAGGGCGACCGTGAGACCGTCTTCTTCGCCGTCTGACGGCCTGCTCACCGGCCTGTCCGGCAGCCCGGAGGTGGACACGGAACTCGACGATCCGGCCCTGCTGCGGGCGCTGCTCGACGCGGAGGCCGCGCTCGCCCGGGCCGGAGCGGACGCCGGCGTCCTGCCCGCCCCGGCGGCCGACGCGATCGTCACCGCGTGCCACCCCGGCCGGTACGACCCGGCGGCGCTGGGCCGGGCCGCCGACGCCGCCGGGAACCCGGTCGTCCCCCTCGTACGGGAGTTGACCGCCGCCGTGCCCGCCCCGGCCCGGCCCTGGGTGCACCTCGGGGCGACCAGCCAGGACATCCTGGACACCGGGCTGAGCCTGCTGGCCGTCCGGGCGCTCGACGCGACGGGCCGGCACCTCGACGCCGCCGTCGACGCCGCCGCCCGGCTCGCCGACACCCACCGGGGCACCGTGCTGGTCGCCCGGACCCTCGGCCAGCAGGCGGCACCCACCACGTTCGGGCTCAAGGCGGCCGGCTGGCTGACCGGCCTGGCGCAGGCCCGCGACCGGCTCCGGCAG
>NZ_JACGMO010000084.1:0-32733 GCF_015354745.1 Micromonospora sp. S-DT3-3-22 | reverse complement strand
GGCGGCCGGCCAGGCCCGGCCACGCAGCCGGGCGGCCACCGCGGCCGGGTCGGCCCGCAGCAGCCAGTCGCGCAGCGCCTCCACCGTCTCGGTCAGCTCCGGTTCGATGGCGTCCGGGTCGGCGACGTCGGTGCCGAACGGCAGCCCGGCCCGCAGCCGGGGGTCCTCGGCGGCCAGCGCCAACAACTCCTCCACCAGGGCGTACCGGGTCAACGCGCGGATGCCGACGGTCAGGTGCAGCGAGCTGGTCTCCTGCGCCTGGGCGCTGTGCAGCCAGCCGCGCGGCAGGTAGAGCGCGTCGCCCGGTTCGAGGACCACGTCCAGCGCCGCCGGCCCGTCGGCGGTGGCGGACACCTCGTCGGCCCGGCCGCCCCAGGGCTGCCTCTCCAGCGGGTCGGTGAGCACCGGCGGGTGGATGCGCCAGTGCTTGCGGCCGTCGACCTGGAGCACGAACACGTCGTGGGTGTCGTAGTGGGTGGCGAAACCCTGGTTGCCCGGCGGGGTGAGGTAGGCGTTGACCTGCAACGGCTGTGTCAGGGCGGTGCCCAGGTCACGGGCGAAGTCGATCAGGGCGGGCCAGAGCCGGTGCAGCCCCTGCAACACCAGGGTCGCGCCCCCGGCGTACAGCTCCAGGACACGGTCGTCGAGAACCTGGTCGCCGATCTCCGCGCCCGCGCCGCCGCCGCCGGTGAACCGGGCCGCCGGCACCAGCTGGCCGTCGCGGGCCACCCGCAGGAACGGGGTACGCAGACCCCGCCGGCTGAGCAGCTCGTCGGCGTCGGCCGGGCTGAGCAGATCGGTGAACCCGTCGGGGTTGGGCAGCTCGGCGGCCCGCGACAACAGTGGCGCGCGGCCCCAGTGGGCGGCGGCGAACTTGGCCGGTTCGACGCTGACGCAACGCTCCAGCGCCCGCGTCGCGGCCGACGGGACCGCCGGGCGGCCGTGGCCGCCCGGCGGGTCGATGGTCGTCATGGGTGTCGGTCAGCGGGCGCTGCCGTCGGCGCCACCGTCGTGCTGACCGGGCGTCGCGCCACCGTCGGCCGGACCCTCCGCGCTGCCGTCCGCACCACCGTCGTGCTGACCCGGGGTCGCGCCACCGTCGGCCGGACCCTCCAGGCCGCCGCCGCTGGTGGTCTGCATGTCGTCATCGTTCAGTGCCATGGGTGCTCCCTCGGGTGTGCCGCCCCGCCGCAGGGCGGGGTCTGTCGTACGCGGGTGGTACCCCCCACACGATCTTCTCTAACCACACCGTAGACGGCCTGTCCGACGCGCGGGACCGATCGCCGGCCCCGGACCGTGCGGGCTCGCCGGTCCAGGGCCGGTCGGGGTCAGGGAATCAACCGTTGCAGGTCGCGGGGCATGCCGGCCTTCACGTCCTGCCACTCGCCCTGGGTGACGTGCCGGCGCAGGGCGTCCAGCACCACCCGGGCCACCCGCTCGGGGCCGCCCTCGACGTCGTAGGGGAAGCCCTGCCGGACCTCGTAGAGGAAGTCGTCCCGGTTGAGTTTCACCGGCACGTCCTCCGGCTGCCACCCGTCGAAGTAGATGCCCCGGACCAGCACCGGGAGCTGGGCGGAGAACTCCGCGCACTCCTGCACGGTCATCCGGTCACGCAGCAGGTGCAGCACGGTGCGCAGCGCCGCGTACGACTGGTTGCGTTGCGCCCGGGGCCACCCGTAGGCGTCCTCGATGTCCTTGAGGATCAGGTTGGTCTTGTCCACCGAGGACTCGAACGCCGACATCAGCTGCTCGGCCATCGGGTCACCCCCCGTCCTTCGGCTCGCCGCCCCAACGCCGGTCGTCGGCGCGTCGGGGTGGCCCCGACGGGCCCCGCCCCTGCCGGGCCGGGCTGCCGAACCGTGCGGGCCGCTCCGGTCGGCGGGTGTCGCCACCCGTGCCGACGACGTGCAGCACCGCACCACGTCGGGGATCCGCCACCACCCGTACCGTCATCTCGGTCACCTCCGTACCCGTGCGCGGTCTTCCCGGCCGCAGGGTGCGGCCGGCACCGTCGATGCTGCCCGCCGGCCGGGTGAGCCGCCCTCACCCGGCCGGGGTGAGGCGCGCCGTCGGGTGACCGGCGGTCGGGGCCGATGTGGCGGCACCCGTGGGGATGCCGCTTCATCGGCTCCCCGGAGCTGATCAGCGTGGGTGGGGTGGGCCGGCAGCCGGTGTCCGGCGGTGCCGGTCGGCCGCCGGCTCAGGCGGCGCGCCGCTCCCGGGTCTGCTTGCAGCCGACGCAGGAGGTGGCGGACGGGAAGATCTCCAGCCGCTCCACCGGGATGGGCGCGGTGCAGCCCTCGCAGAAGCCGTAGGTGCCCTCGTCCAGCCGGGTCAGGGCGTGCTCGAACTGGGCCCGCCGGTCGAGGATGGTACGGAGCAGGGACTGGGCGGTGTCCCGCTCGGCGGTCTTGGTGCCGCTGTCGGCCTGGTCGTCGCCGGCGGTGTCACCGACCTCCACCAGCCGCAGCACCTGGCTCTGCGCGACGGCCTGCTCGTACTCCGCGGACAGCTCGTCGTAGCGGGCCCGCAGGGAGGCCCGGATCTGGTCGGCCTCCGCCGTGGTGCGGGCGGTACCGACGGTGTCGTGGACGAGCATCGCTGCCTGCCTTTCCTGGGACCGGCGCGACCCGAGGGCGCTCCGGGCTCGGCGGGCACGGTGAGATCATCCCGTGCCGTGTGAGTGCGGCGATTACCCACCGCCCCGTCCCGCCAAACCACCGGTTTCGCCACCGTCGTGGCGGGCGCACCGGGCGTCCCGCCGGACCGGTGGGGCCCCGCCACGGCGGGGATTCAGCCGACCCCGTCGGTGCGCTGCACCCAGGCCGGGTGCCGGGGGTCGTCGACGCGCAGGACCACGTCGGCGAAGGACTGCGGGGCGACCTCGTCGGCGTACCGGGCGAAGGCGGGCAGGGTCCACCGCTGCGCCGGGTCGGTACGCCGGGCCAGCGCGGCCGGCGAGAGCACCAGGTGCACGGCGAGGTCGAAGGGCAGTCCCCCGCCGAGCAGGAGCGCCCCGCTGACCAGCAGCACCGTGCCGGGCGACAACTCCCGGTAGGCGGCCCGGCTGGCCCGGTCGGTCCGGGCGTCCCAGAGTGAGGGCAGCACCCGCCCGGTGCCGCCGGGGCCGGCCGGGTCGAGCACCTCCCGGCGCAGGCCGGCCTCGTCGATCCAGCCGTCGTAGTAGGCGTCGGGGTTGGTCCGGCCGAACTCGAAGCGGACGGAGGCGGGCCGCAGGAAGTCCCCGGCGCGCAGGTGCAGCGCCGGGCGGCCCCCGGCACGCAGCGGGTCGACGAGCGCGTCGGCGAGCCGGTCCGGGGCGGCTGCGGGCGGACCGTCGACGGCGACCCGGAGGTGGGCCGGCGGCGTGGCACCGTCGCCGGTCGGCCCGGACGCGACGGTGAGGAGCCGTTCGGTCAGCTCGGCGACGAGCCGGTCGGGTGAGATCGGACGGACGCGCATCCGACCATGGTGCCCCGTGGGCCGGCGGCCGGCCCGGCGGCCCGCGCACCGGGCGACGGGGCCCGGCGCACCGGTCGGGTCACCGCGGCGGGCCGCCGCCGAGCCGGCCGCCGGTCCGGTCGACGGGACTCGGGGCGACAAAATTCTGCCCCGGCGGTGACCCGGAACCGGGCGATCCCGGCCGTGGCCGGCGGCACGGCACGGCGCAAGCGCTTCGGTGGGGGCTGCCCGCCGGCGGGCGGTGACGGCGGTCCGGGCGGAACGGTTCAGCCGGTGCGGTCGACGGTGACCCGGGCGTCGTCGGCGAGCCGGTAGCCCACCCCGTAGACCGTGGTGACCAGCGGGACGTCGACGCCGACCTTGCCGCGCAGCCGACGCACGTGCACGTCCACCGTGCGCACCCCGGCGTGCTCGTAGCCCCAGACGGCGTTGAGAAGTTGCAGCCGGGTGAACACCCGGCGGGGGTGGGCCACCAGGTGCAGCAGCAGGTCGAACTCCAGCCGGGTCAGCGGTAGCGGCTCGCCGTCGCGCAGCACCGACCGGGAGGAGGCCAGGATGTGCAGCATCGGGATGGTGGCGGCGAGGGACCGCCCCGCGGACCGGCCGGCCGGGACCTGGTCGGGTCGCCGTTCGGCGGGCACCCCGGTGGTGGCGATGGTGCCCTCGCCGCGTTCCAGCATCTCCCGGGCCGCCTCCAGCAACCGGCGGGCCGGCGCGGTGAGCGACTCCTCGCTGGCCAGCGGAATCGACAGGGTCACGGTGAGCACGGGGGTGGCGGCGGTGGCCGGACGTCGCTGACCGCCGGGAGGCCGACCGGGAACCGAGGGCTGGGACGTATGCCATCCGGCGCGCGACGATGCGGGGCTGACCGACATGGTCCTCCTTGGGCTGGTCCGGGTATCTCCCCACGGCCCGGGACGCCGCTGCATCGATGCTTCCCGGCCCCTGGACGAGGGTCAAGGGGCGACCGCGTTGCATGAATGTGACAATTGACGAACAGTTCGCAGCCGATCCCTCGCTCTGCGTACGAGCCAGATGATTACAGCAGAAGCGTCGAAGTGCCCGGGTACGGGGGTGCCCGCCGGTCGGATCACGGCGGGCACGCCGCGACGCACCCGGCTCGGGGCGGGCCGGGTGCGTCGCGGAATGGTCGAAAGGTCAGCGGAACCGGTCGACCCGTACCCTCGCCTCGTCGGCGAGCCGGTAACCCACCCCGTACACGGTGGTCACCAGGGGGGTGTCCACGCCGAGCTTGGCGCGCAACCGCCGGATGTGCACGTCCACGGTGCGGGCGACGGCGTGTTCGTACCCCCAGACGTTGGCGAGCAGTTGCAGCCGGGTGAAGACCCGGTGCGGGTGCTCGGCCAGGAACAGCAGCAGGTCGAACTCGATGCGGGTGAGCGGGATCTCCCGGTCGCCCTGACGCACCACCCGGGTGCCGGCGAAGATCCGCAGGGTCTCCGGGTGGTCGTCGGTCGGCACGGGCTCCCCGACCACCGGCCTCGGGCGCGGGGCCGACAGCGACGACAGCAGGCGCGGCGCGGTCGACTCGCTCAGCCGGACCACCCCCTCCCCCGCCTCGGCCAGTTCGCCGAGCAGGTCGACCAGGCGGGCCAGCCGGGGCGTCAGCGGCCCGGCGGTCAGGTCGAGGGTGATGGTCAGCGAGGGCGTGGAGCGGGGCCGGCCCGGCACCACCCGGTCGGGACGGCCCGGCGGGTGCGGACGCGCGGTGAGGGCGACGAGGGACATGGGAGCCTCCTGTGTGGCGGTGCGTCCGCCACGCCCGGTGGGGCGCGACGGTCAGTGCGGCGTCCGGCCGGCGGTCACCGGCGGCGCGAAGGACGGGGTATGGTGCGACGGCGTCGGGCCCAGGGTCGGCAGTCCGGCGATCCGCCAGGCGACGAAGCCGCCCACCACGTCGGTGGCCCGGTGCAGGCCGATGTCCTGCAACGCGGCGGCGGCCAGCGACGAGGTGTAGCCCTCCTGGCAGATCACCAGCACCGGCAGGTCGTAGTCGACCGCCTCGGGCAGCCGGGCCGGGCACCGCGGGTCGAGCCGCCACTCCAGGACGTTGCGCTCGATCACCAGCGCGCCCGGCACGGTGCCGTGGGCGGCCCGCTGGGCCGCCGGCCGGATGTCGACCATGATCGCCCCGCCCCGGCAGGCCAGGTGGGCCTGCTCGGGGTCGAGCCGGCGCAGTCGGGTGCGGGCCTCGGCGAGGATCTCGTCGATGCCGCGCGAACCCGGTGGTGGGGCCGGACAGCTCTCGGTGAGGGTGGCGTGTTGCGGCATCGTCGCGGTCCTTCCATGGGCGAGCCGGCGGGTGGGGGAAACGGGGGCGGGCGGCGTCACCAGGAGACGCCGGCCCGGGCGACCTCGGCGACCCGGAGTCGCCCGTCGACGAGGTGGTACCGGGTCATGTGACGCAGCGCGGGCAGGTAGACGTGCACGCTGACCGCCGGCTGGTCGCCGCGGTTGGTCACCACGTGCACGTGTCGGGGGCCGAACCGGCGACCGGACCCGGCGGCGAGGCGGTGCGGGCGCAGCCGCCCACCGGAGACCGTCTGTTCGGTCAACTCGCCGGCGACGACCAGGAAGGCCCCCGAGGAGCCCCCGTGGTCGTGCAGGTCGGTGCCCTGGCCGGGTAGCCAACTCAACGCCCAGACCTCATGGTCGTCGGCCGAGGCGAGCCGGGTGTACCACCGCTCGGTGCGGTCGAAACGCAGCGGCACCGACCAGGTGGTCGGGTCGGCGTACCGGCCGGCGACGGCGAGCAGGTCGGTGGCGTGGATGCTGGTCATGGCTTCTCCCGTGTGGTGCGTCCCCCGACACTCTAGACTGTAAAGCCTATAGGTTTAGTAGGTAATACCGAATGTTGGGACGCGGGAGGCGGGCACGCTCCCGTCCCCGGCGGCCACCCGGGCACGGGACTCTAGGCTGAGCGGATGACCGAGGAGTTCGACGCCGAGACGCTCGCCTTCGCCCACCGGATGTTCGACCTGGCCCGCACGGGTGAGGCCACGGAACTCGGTGGCCACGTCGACGCCGGGCTGCCGGTGAACATGACCAACGACAAGGGCGACACGCTACTGATCCTGGCCGCCTACCACGCCCGTCCGGAGACCGTCGCGGCGCTGCTGGCCCGGGGCGCCGACCACACGCGGGTCAACGACCGCGGGCAGACCGCACTCGCCGCGGCGGTGTTCCGGCGCAACCCCGAGGCGGTACGCGCCCTGCTCGACGCCGGGGCCGACCCGGACCACGGGACCCCCTCGGCGGTGGAGACGGCCCGCTTCTTCGACCTGCCGGAGATGCTCACCCTGCTCACCACCCGCTGACCGCCCCACCCGCGGGGCCGCCGATGGCCGGCTTGACGGCCTCGATCAGGAAGCGTCGGGAGTGGGCCACGAAAGCGCCCTCAGCACGGATCTGCGCGTGCAGCCGTTCGAGCCGCGGGCGGTACCGGTCGACGTCGAAGTCCGGCACGGTCCACACCACCTTGCGCAGGAACCAGACCACCGCGCCGATGTCGTGGAACACCGCCCGCAGGGTGGCCCGCTCCAGCCGTACCACGTGCAGGCCGGCGGCCCGGGCGGCGGCCACCGCCTGGGCGGTGTGCCGGGTGGCCGGCGGCGGCAACGGGCCCAGCACCGCCTCGCTCAGCTCCCGCATGGTGCCGGCGCCGATCTGCTGGGACAGGTAGCGCCCGCCGGGACGCAGCACCCGGGCGATCTCCACCCACGGGGTGTCCACCGGGTGCCGGCTGGTCACCAGGTCGAAGGCGGCCGCCCGGAACGGCAGCCGGGACACGGGAGCGACCTGCACCACCCGGGCGTCGACCCGTCGCAACGTCCGCCGGGCGACCACGACGTTGGGTGGCCACGCCTCGGTGGCGACCAGCAGCGGCGGCGGTTGGGGCAGCTCGGCGAGCACCTCGCCCCCGCCGGTGTCGATGTCCAGCGCGGCCGTGACCGTCGCCATCCGCGCGGCCACCTGGCGGGCGTAGCCCCACGGTGGACGCTCCTCGGTGGCCCGCCCGTCCAGCCAGCCGAAGCCCCAGCCGTCGACGGGGGCGGCGGCGGCCTCGGCGATCAACTCCGCACAGCTCGGCTCGACCATCCGCCCACCCTGCGGCAGAGGCCGTACGGCCGGCAACCCGATTTACCCCGGGCGGCACGACCCGCACGACCCCGGCCGGGCGGCGCGACGGGTCAGGGGGCGGGGCGGAGGATCTCCACGGTGGAGCCGGCCGGGACCCCGTCCAGGCTGTCGAACCCGGTGGGCTCGCGGCGGCCGGACTCGAACTGGCGCATCAGCCGGGCACCCAACCCGACGCCGACCGCACCGACGAGCAGCGCGACCAGCTCGGTCGCCAGCAGCACCCCGGTCGCCCCACGCTGCGGGGCATCCGCCCGGACCAGGCAGGACAGCAGGAAGAGCGCGGCCATGCCCGCATTGACCATGTTGAAGGTGACCATGGTGCGACGGTGCGGCCCCGGCCGTACGTCCCACAGGTCGATCATGCCGGCCACCGCGGCGAGCCCGGCGGCCACCAGCGCGGCGATCGCCGTCCAGTAGCCGACCTCGCCGAGGAACGCCGGGCCGCCCGCCACGTCGGCGAGGTCGAAGACGGTGGCACTGACGAAGAGCCCGAACGGGAACGTCACCAGCATCGGTTGGATGGGATGCCCCTGCACCCTCAGGCGGCTCTCCATCGTTTCCTCCCCGGGATCGGCTCAGCTCACCGGTCCAGGGTGCTACCCGGGGGCCGCTTCGACGAAACGGTCGGGCCGGGATTCGCGGGTCCGGAGAGAAACGACACCGCCGGCCGCCCGGACCGCCCCGGTGGACGGTCCGTGTCGGGCCGCTCGCGGCGGGTCAGGACTCGCGGGGGCGGGAGACGGTGGTGACCAGCCGTTCGGCCACCTCCCGCAGCGGGATGTCCAGCGAGGACGCGGCGCTGCGCAGCACGTCGAGAGCCTCCGGCGCCGGGCAGCCCCGCTGGGTCATGATCACCCCGACGGCCTGGCCGACGACGTTCTCCCCGAGCAGCGCCCCGTCGCGTTCGCTGTCCCGCTCGGCCCGCCGGGCCCGGTCCCGGACGGCGGCCAGCAGCAGCCCCGCGTGCTCGGCGAGCAGCATCGCGGTGAGCTGGTGCCTCGTGCCCAGCGTGCCGGGCCGGCCGGCGTACAGGTTGATCGAGCCGATCGCCCGCTCGTCGACGTCCACCGGAGCGGAGATCACCCCGCGCACGCCGAGCCGGCGGGCGCGGTCGGTCCAGGCCGGCCACCGGTCCTCGACGGTCAGGTCCGCCGCGATGATCATCTCGCGGCGGCGGATGGCGTTCATCGCGGGTGACTCCGCGCCGTGCCCCAGGTCGTCCAGCTCGGCCAGCCGGGGGTCCGACGCGGCCACCCCGGCGGGCTCACCGGCGCGCAGCGCGGTGAAACCGCACCAGAGCACGCCGGGCACGGCGTCCGCGGCGATCCGGACCAGCTCGGTCAGCGCCTCGTCGAAGTCGTCGACCGCGATCAGTCCGGCGGTCAGCTCGCGCAGCAGGGCGGCCGTCTCCAGTACCCCGAGCGTGTCGATGGTCAGCTCCCGCATGTCCAGGTTCACCGGTCCGCGCGCCCCGTCGTACACCTGCCGCCCGGCACCGGCGTCATTGCCTGTGTCATCGTGATGATCTCTCTCCCGAGTCGTGGGCCCCGGGCTACTACCCTCGCAAAACAGGATCGAAACCGCGTAAAGGAACCCCTCCGGCGCATCCCGCGTCGGAGGGGTTCCCGGGCCGCTCAGCGGGCGGCGGCGAGCCGACGGCCGACGGAGGCGATCAGCCGGTCCAGTTCCGAGCCGAACGGGTTGTCGTGCACCAGGTACGTCCAGGTGGCGCTGGGCCGCACCAGCTTGGCGGCGTCCGGCTCCCAGTCCTCGGCGAACTCGGTC
Organism: Micromonospora sp. S-DT3-3-22; assembly: GCF_015354745.1. Taxonomy (NCBI): domain Bacteria; kingdom Bacillati; phylum Actinomycetota; class Actinomycetes; order Micromonosporales; family Micromonosporaceae; genus Micromonospora; species Micromonospora sp. S-DT3-3-22. Next base: position 23,325 of record NZ_JACGMO010000084.1, on the reverse strand, counting down.
TCCTCGAAGGTCGCCAGGGTCCGCGTCTCGATCTCGGGGATGAGGTTGGTGAACGCCGGCACCGCCGCCCGGTGGAACTCGTCGAGCGGGTCGAGCCGGCCCAGCGCCCGCAGGTGCACGCCCTCGCGCACCTCGGACAACTCGGCCAGATGCTCCGCCCAGAGCCGGTCGGTGTGGTAGAGCGCGATGGAGCGGGCCACCCGGGCCAGCAGGTCCTCGTCCATCTCGCCGGCCTTCTCCGGCATCCGGTCGAGCAGCATCAGCGCGGCCACGTCCGAGGTGAGCAGCCGCTCCCGGCGCTCGGCCAGGGCGATCCGCTGCTGCTCGATGACCACGCTGTAGCGCCAGGTGTTGCGGTGGATCTCGTGGTTGACGCCCTCGGCGACCCGCTGGGCGTGCTCCACCGCGTAGTCGACCTGCTCGTCGGTGACGAGGCCGTCGGCGTTCATCCGGGGCGAGGCCGGGACGGCGTCGCCCGCGTGCCGCACGACCAGGTCGTCCTCCAGGCTGACGAAGAAGACCGAGCCGCCCGGGTCGCCCTGCCGGCCGGCCCGGCCGCGCAGCTGGTCGTCGACCCGGCGGCTGTCGTGCCGGCCACTGCCGATCACGTAGAGCCCGCCGAGCTCGGCCACCCGTTCCTGGTCGACCTGCTCGCTGCCGCCGAGCCGGATGTCCACGCCCCGGCCGGCCATCTGGGTGGAGACGGTCACCGCGCCGTACGCGCCGGCCTCGGCGATGATCTCCGCCTCCTCGTCGTCGTTCTTGGCGTTGAGCACCACGCACGGCACCCCGGCGGCGTGCAGGCCGGCGGCGAGCCCCTCGGACTCCCGCACGTCGAGGGTGCCGACCAGCACCGGGCGGCCCGCCTCGTGGCAGCGCCGGATCTCGTCGATCAGCGCCTCCTCCTTCTCGGCCCGGGTCGCGTAGATCCGGTCCGGCTCGTCCTCGCGGACGCAGGGGGTGTTCGGCGGGATCACCGCCACCTCCAGGCCGAAGAACTCGCGGAGCTGGTCGCCGACCAGCACCGCGGTCGCCGTCATGCCGCACAGCTTGGGGTAGAGGGCGATGTACGCCTGCACGGCGATGGTGCCCAGCACCTCCCCCTCGGCGGTGGCGTCCAGCCCCTCCTTCGCCTCCACGGCGGCCTGGAGGCCGTCGGGCCAGCGGCGGCGCTGGGCGACCCGGCCGCGCATCTCGTCGATCAACTCCACCGAGCCGTCGCGGACGATGTAGTCGACGTCGCGGTGCAGCAGGGCGTGCGCGTGCAGCGCCACGTTCACCGCGGAGAGCTGGCCGACGTGCTCGGTGTCGTACAGGTCGATGTCGCCCAGCTTGGCCTCGACGGCGGCCAGGCCCTCGGTGGTGAAGGCGACGCTGCGCCCGTCCTCGGCGACCGTGTAGTGCCGGCCCTTGCGCAGTCCGCGCACCAGCGCGGCGGCGGCGTGCACCGGGTCCTGCTCGCCGGTGACCGAACCGGCCAGCACCATCGGCACCCGGGCCTCGTCGATCAGGATCGAGTCGGCCTCGTCGACGATGGCGGTGGCCAGCGGCGGCTGGACCCGGTCGGCGAGGTCGGTGACGAGCTGGTCGCGGAGGAAGTCGAAGCCGGCCTCGCTGACCGAGACGTACGTGACGTCGCAGCCGTACGCGGCCCGCCGCTCGGCCGGGGTGGACGCCTCGTTGACCCAGCCCACGGTCAGCCCGAGCAGCCGGTAGACCGGCGTCATCCACTCGGCGTCCCGACGGGCCAGGTAGTCGTTGACGGTGAGCACGTGCACCGGCCCGTTGCCCAGCCGGACGTGCCCGTAGGCGGCGACGGTGGCGGTGAGCGTCTTGCCCTCACCGGTGGCCATCTCGGCGACCTTGCCGGACAGCAGCGCCATCGCGCCCAGCAGCTGCACGTCGTACGGCCGCTGGTCGAGACCGCGGCGGGCGGCCTCGCGGCCGACGGCGCAGATGTCCACGTACTCCGTGGCGGCGCCGGCGGCCTCGGTCAGCGCCTCGTCGTCGAGCGCCGACAGCTCGTCCTCGCGCGCGGCGATCCGCGGCAGCAGCTTCTCCAGCGGAGCCAGGTCGACCGTCGTCCCCGGGCGTTGGAGGAACCGGCGGAACCTGCTCTTCAACCGTTGCGACACACCCATGAGCGGCAACGGTACGCGAATCCGGCCGGAAACGGCTGCCCGGTCTGTCCGACGCGGCCCCGGTGTCCGGTTACCGGCACGTTCGGGCAGGTCAGCGCGGGGGTGCCGGTTCGCCCGGCGGACGACTGCGGGCGCCCCGCCGGCCGGGGCGGGGGCTGACGGCCGTCGATGACCACCGGGCCGGGGCTGTCAGGGGGTGAGGACGACCTGGAGTTCGTGGCGGCGGCGTTGCGCCAGGTCGGTGAAGAGCGCCGGGGCGTCCGCGAACGGGACCACGGCCGAGATCAGGTGTTCGCGGACCAGGTCGCCGTGGCGGCGCAGCAGGTCGATCGTCTCGGCGGAGAGGCGTTCCCGGTCCCAGGTGGGGGCGAGACCGCGCGGCACCCGGCCGATCTGGGCGCAGCGCAGCGACAGCCCGTTGTGGTGGAACTCCTCGCCGAGCCGGACGGCGTCCGCGCCGCCCGGGTAGAAGGCCAGGTCGATCACGGTGCCCTGGGGGCGCAGCAGGCGCAGCGCCAGGTGCAGCGCGTGGTCCTGACCCCGGCATTGGAAGACCACGTCGGCCCCCCGGTCGCCGACGCCGTGGTGCCAGCGGGTCTTGAGCACCACCGCCGGGTCGTCGGCCCGCGGGTCCAGGGTCTCCAGCCCGAGGGCCCCGGCGACCTGCCGGCGCTGCGGCGTCGGGTCGACCACCACCACCGAGGCGGCGCCGTGCCGGCGAGCGAACAACGCGGTGAGCAGGGCGACCACGCCGCCGCCGACGACCGCCACCCGTCGCCCGCGCACCCCGTCGCCGAGGGTGCGCACGTCGGGGCCGTACAGGTCGGCGGCGGCGTGCAGCAGCCCGTTGGCGCAGATCGGGCCCATGTGGGCCACGTAGACGCCGAGCATCGGGTCGAGATCGTCGGGCAGCGGCACGAACCGTTCGGCGACCGGGTCGGCGACGTGCCCGGTGCGGTGGCCGTACGTCATCGCCCCGAGCGTGCCGACGGCGATCGCCGGGGTGCGACTCTCCACCACCTCGGCGACCTGCATGTAACCGAACCGGGTGACCGGGTACGGGGTGTCGGCCGCGCCGGGCCGGAACAGGCCGAGGCCGGGGTCGAGGGTGCCGGTGAGGTGGGGGTTGGTGCCCTTGACGAAGCTCAGCTCCGTGCCGGCGGAGATCCCGCTGTAGCGGGTCCGCACCCGGACGGTGCCCTCGCGCAGCTCACCGGCCTCCTGCTCGACCAGCGCGACGCGCCCCGGGCCCTCGACCACCAGCACCGTGTCACGCATCGACGGCCGCCCCGGTGGGCGTGCCGGGCCGGTCGTCGGCTGCCGGCGGGCGGGCGGCCGGGCCGGTGGGCAGGCTGACGCTACGGCCGGTCCGGGCGCTCTGCGCGAGCGCGACCGCCAGTCGTTGGGTGCGCAGCGCCTCCGCGTACGGGACCCGGATGTCGTCGCCGACCCCGGTGACCGCGTCGACGAAGGCCCGGTCGACGGCGACCCGGGCGGCGTCGGGGTCGGCCGGGAGGTGGCGTTCCCCGGCGGCGTCCCGGACGGTCAGGCCGTCCTCGGCCAGCGACAGGGCCAGCCCGTCGGCGAGGATCTCCAGTCCGGCCCGGTGCTTCCAGCCGAGCACGCAGGCGGCGGCGAGGGTGCCCACCGCGCCGGAGGCGAAGCGCAGCGTGGCGGCGGTCACCGAGTCGATGTCGGCGTCGTCGACCGGGGGTGGGCTGCCGTCGCCGTAGGCGGTCACCTCGACGGCCTCGCCGACCAGCACCCGGGTCAGGTCCAGGACGTGGGCGGCCTGTTCGACGACCGGGCCGCCGGAGCGGTCCCGCACCGCCCACCAGGCCACCGGGGGCACCCGGTCCAGCCAGGCCCCGTTGACCATCCGCACCGGACGGTCGGCGAGCAGTTCGCGGGCCCGCGTCACCACGTGCAGGTAGCGCCAGTGGTGCCCGACGGCGGTGCGCAGTCGCCGCTGCTCGACCAGGGCGGCGATCCGTTCGGCGGTGTCCAGGTCGACCGCGACCGGCTTCTCCACGAACATCGGCACCCCGGCCGCGATGACGGCCTCCTCCACCGGCCCGTGGGCGAACGGCGGCACGCAGACGTATACCGCGTCGGGGCCGGCGGCCAGCAGGTCGTCGATGTCGGCGAAGGCCCGGGTCGAGTGCGTGTCGGCCAGCCGGGCGGCGGCGGCGCGGGTCACGTCGGTGACCCCGACCAGTTCGACGTCGGCGAAACTCCCCAGCACGCGGGCGTGGCGTTGCGCCACCCCGCCGGCCCCGACCAGCCCCACCCGGCACGTACGCATACCCTCGGCCCTCTCGACGCGGTCGGCACCACCGCGGACAGCACTGCCCCGGCGGGGCGGGGCGAAACCCCGGCGGGCCCGACCAGCCCCACCCGGCACGTACGCATACCCTCGGCCCTCTCGACGCGGTCGGCACCACCGCGGACAGCACTGCCCCGGCGGGGCGGGGCGAAACCCCGGCGGGCCCCGCAACACAGCGTTCATCTGCCGGGAACCGGCCGGTGGGGCCGCCGTGATCAAGCTGTTAGGGAATATCCAGTTAACGAATGTGCAGAGATGGGAAAACCAAGTCTGCGTTTTCCGCCATGGATCTGGGGGTTTGCCAGTGCGGGACACAGAACCGATCGTCTCCCCTGTCGTGGAGGCATGGGCCACCTACCGGACGACGTCGGCGCAGGACTGGCCCACGCGACGGCTGATCAGGGCCAAGGGGGAGAACCGGGTCAGCGTGGTGCTGCCCGCCCGCAACGAGGAAGCCACCGTCGGGGCGATCGTCGCGACGATCCGGGAACATCTGATGGACCGGGTCCCCCTGGTCGACGAGCTGATCGTGGTCGACTCCCGGTCGACCGACCGGACCGCGCAGGTGGCCCGGGCCGCCGGCGCGGAGGTGGTCGGCCAGGACGAGATGACCCGGGGCCTGCCCCGGCTGACCGGCAAGGGCGACGCGCTCTGGGCCGGCCTGGCCGCCGCCGAGGGCGACATCGTCGCGTTCGTCGACGCCGACCTGCGGGAGTTCCGGCCGCACTTCGTGACCGGTCTGATCGGCCCGCTGCTGGTCGATCCGTCGGTGGAGTTCGTGAAGGGCTTCTACCACCGGCCACTGGTCGGCACGACCAGCGTGGAGACCGACGGTGGCGGGCGGGTGACGGAGCTGATGGCCCGGCCGCTGCTGAACCTGTTCTGGCCGGAGCTGGCCGGTTTCGTGCAGCCCCTCGCGGGCGAGTACGCCGGCCGGCGCGAGGTGCTGGAGCGGGTGCCGTTCGTCACCGGTTACGGGGTCGAGACGGCCATGCTGATCGACCTGCTGGAACTGGTCGGCCTGGACGCGTTGGCCCAGGTCGACCTGGGCGAGCGCAAGCACCGGCACCAGGACACCGCGGCCCTGGGCCGGATGTCCGCGCAGATCATGCACACCGCCTGGGCGCGGTTGCAGCGGCGCGGCTGGGCCGCCCCGGGCACCAGCCCGGGCGCCCTGCTGACCCAGTTCCGGCGGGGCGGCTCGGAGGCGCTGCCGAATCTCGACCGGGAGGTCGTCGTCACCGACGTCTCGGTGCAGGAACGCCCGCCCCTGGCCGAGCTGCGGCCCCGGCTGCCGCGCCGGCGGGTGGCCGCGTGACGGTGCGCCGCGCCACCCGACGCGCGGGGTCGAGACCCGCCCGGGACCCCGTCCGTCCCGAGAGGAAGTCCCGATCATGAGCCTCACCGTGCTGATGAACGCCGGCCCGTGGCTGTCCGTGCCGCCACCCGGCTACGGCGGCATCGAGAACGTCGTCGCCACCCTCGTGCCGGAGCTGCGCCGGCTCGGGGTGAAGGTGGTGCTGGCGTCGGTGGGGTCGAGCACCCTGCCGGTGGACGAGAAGTTCTCGGTCTACGCCGACGGGCAGTTCGCGGCGCTGCAACGGCCGTACAACCAGGTGTGCGGGGTGTCCCAGGCGCACCTGGCCGGGGTGGTCCGGCAGGTGCGCGGCCGCGACGACATCGACCTGGTGCACGACCACGTGGAGGCGGTCGGGCTGGCCACCCTGGCGGCGATGGGGCCGGCCGCCCCACCGGTGCTGCACACCCTGCACTGGGACCTGGCCAAGCACCCCGAGCTGTACGGCACCCTCGACGGCGGGGCGCGGGTACGGGTCAACGGCGTCTCCGCCGCCCAGTTGGCCCGCGCGCCCCGGGCGCTGCGGGAGCACGCGGTCGGGCACGTGCACCTGGCGACCCCGCTGGCGGTGCACGCCGACCGGACGCCCCCGCCGGTGAAGGGCGACTACACGGTCATCCTGGGCCGGATCAACCCGGGCAAGGGGCAGGACGTCGGCGCCCGGCTGGCCCGGCGTACCGGGGTGCCGCTGGTGCTCGCCGGCCCGGTCGGGCCCTACCACCGGCCGGCGGACCTGGCGGCGGCGGGCGGCGAGGCCCGGCAGAACCCGGACGTGCGGTTCTTCCACGACCAGGTCGCCCCGCACGTCGACGGCGACCTGGTCCGCTGGGTCGGCACGGTGGCCGGCCACGAGCGCGACGACCTGCTGGCCGGAGCACGGGCGGCGCTGTTCCCGCTGCGCTGGGAGGAGCCCGGCGGGACCGCCGTGGTGGAGTCGCTGGCGTTGGGCACACCGGTGGTGGCGACCGCCCGGGGCTGCCTGCCCGAACTGGTCGAGCACGGGCGTACCGGGCTGCTCACCGACGACGAGGACGAACTGGGTGAGCTGCTGCTGGCGGCGCGGCGGCTCGACCCGGACGAGTGCCGCCGGGAGGCCGCCGAGCGGTTCACCCCGGCGGTGATGGCGCAGCGGTACGTCGCCCTCTACGAGACGGTCCGCGCCGCCGCCCGGGTGCCGCACCTGCGGGCCGCCTGAGCCGGCCGCGACCGCCCACGGCCGGCGGGCGTCGACGGTACGACCGGGCCCGACCGTCGCCGAACATGGGCCCGGTTTCGGTCCGCCGGGGCCCGGGTACCTGGCGGTTCTCCCCAGCACCACGAGCGGAATCGAGGGGCCGATGGTCAGCCGGATCACCTGCGAGGTCAGCGACGCGTCACCGGTGACCGTCGTACGCCTCGCCGGCGCGCTCGACCTGGGCACCATGCGCGCCGTGCACACCGTGTTGGACCGCTGCCTGACCACGCTGCCGGACGCGCTGGTGGTCGACCTGGGCGGGGTGACCGTCGCCGACCGGCTGGCGCTGTCGGTGTTCGCCGCCACCGCCCGGCAGGCCGCCGACTGGCCGGCGGTGCCGATGGTGCTCTGCTCTCCCCCGCCGGACGCCGCCGCCTGGCTGGCCACCTCCACCACCTGCCGGGTGGTGCCGGTGCGGCAGGACTGCGCGGAGGCGACCCGGTGGGCCGGGGCGACCGCCACGCCCCGGCTGCGGGCCCGGTTGGAGCCGGTGGCGGGGGCCTGCCGGCGGGCCCGTGAGCTGGTCGGTGACGCGTGTTCCCGGTGGAACGTGCCGCACCTGGTGGAGCCGGCGTCGCTGGTGCTCAGCGAGCTGGTCGGCAACGTGGTGCGGCACGCCCACACCCCGATGCGGATCACGTTGACCCTGCACCAGCCGTACCTGCGGGTGGCCGTGGCCGACGGCAGCCGGACGGCGGCCCGGGCGGCCGGCCCGGACCTGTCCGCCGAGGGCGGTCGGGGGCTGCTGCTGATCCGGGAGATGGCGCAGCGCTGGGGCAGTTCCCCGCTGGCCGACGGCAAGGTGGTGTGGGCACTCCTGCCGGCGAATTGACCGAAATTCCCCCTGTCGCCTGGTTACATGGGCGGAGGGCGGGTAGTCGCGCCCGTCCTTTCTGTCGTCACGACGGGGTGAGAGAGCCATGCCCAGACGGGTAACCACGGAGCCCGCACGAGACCGGGGGCCGGCCATCCTCGCCCCGGCCCGGTTCGGCGGCTTTCCCGGGCCGGTCCGCCCGGCGCTGCCCGGCAACAAGCTGCTACGGCTGCTCGGCACCACCGACGCCAAGCAGATCGGTCTGCTCTACCTGGCCACGTCGTTCGTGTTCTTCCTGATCGGTGGGGTGCTGGCCCTGCTCATCCGGGCCGAGCTGGCCCGGCCCGGGATGCAGTTCCTCTCCCCCGAGCAGTACAACCAGGCGTTCACCATGCACGGCACGATCATGCTGCTGCTCTTCGCCACCCCGCTGGTGTTCGCCTTCGGCAACTACATCGTCCCGTTGCAGATCGGCGCCCCGGACGTGGCGTTCCCCCGGCTCAACGCGTTCGCGTACTGGCTGTACCTGTTCGGCGGGACCATGGTCGTCGGCGGCTACCTCACCCCCGGCGGCGCCGCCGACTTCGGCTGGACCGCGTACAACCCGCTCAGCGACGCGACGAACTCCCCCGGCATCGGCGCGAACCTGTGGGTGGTCGGCCTGGTCGTCTCCGGTCTGGGCACCATCCTGGGCGCGGTCAACCTGATCACCACCACGCTGACCCTGCGCGCGCCCGGCATGACCATGTTCCGGATGCCGATCTTCACATGGAACATGCTGCTCACCGCCGTCCTGGTGATCCTGGTCTTCCCGCTGCTGGCCGCCGCGCTGCTGGCGCTGGGGGCGGACCGGCTGCTCGACGCGCACGTGTACGACGCGGCGACCGGCGGGCCGATGCTGTGGCAGCACCTCTTCTGGTTCTTCGGCCATCCCGAGGTCTACATCGTCGCGCTGCCGTTCTTCGGCATCATCACCGAGATCATCCCGGTCTTCAGCCGCAAGCCGATCTTCGGCTACACCGGGCTGGTGCTGGCCACGGTCGCGATCACCGTGCTGTCGATGACCGTGTGGGCGCACCACATGTTCGCCACCGGCCAGGTGCTGCTGCCGTTCTTCAGCTTCCTCAGCTACCTGATCGCGGTGCCCACCGGGGTGAAGTTCTTCAACTGGATCGGCACCATGTGGAAGGGGCAGCTCACCTTCGAGACACCGATGCTGTTCGCCATCGGCTTCCTGGTGACCTTCCTGCTCGGCGGCCTCACCGGGGTGCTGCTGGCCAGCCCGCCGGTGGACTTCCACGTCACCGACTCGTACTTCGTGGTGGCGCACTTCCACTACGTGCTGTTCGGCACCATCGTGTTCGCCGCGTTCGGCGGGGTCTACTTCTGGTTCCCCAAGATGACCGGCCGGCTGCTCGACGAACGGCTCGGCAAGCTGCACTTCTGGACCATGTTCGTCGGCTTCCACGCCACCTTCCTCGTCCAGCACTGGCTGGGCGACGAGGGCATGCCCCGCCGGTACGCCGACTACCTGCCCAGCGACGGCTTCACCACACTCAACATGATCTCCACGGTCGGCTCGTTCGTGCTCGGCGCGTCCACCCTGTTCTTCCTCTACAACGTCTGGAAGTCCTGGCGGTACGGGGCGCTGGTGACCGTCGACGACCCGTGGGGGTTCGGCAACTCCCTCGAATGGGCCACCACCTGCCCACCGCCGCTGCGCAACTTCGACCGGATGCCCCGGATCCGCTCCGAGCGCCCCGCCTTCGACGCCAAGTACGGCCCGCTCGTCGCCGACCTCGGCCGGGACCTGCCGCAACGCACCACCCGCCCGCCGCAGGAGCTGCACGACGAGCTGCACCACGAGCGGCACATCCCCGAGTCACCGGCGGCCGAGGGCGCGCACGGGGCCCGGGACGCGGTGGCGTACCAGCCCGCGCCGCAGTCCGGCGCCCGCCCGGTGGTGGTGCCCGAACCGGAGGACGTCCGCCGCCCCGGCTTCGCGCACTCCGACGCCCCCGAGGACGACCGGCCCGACGACCCGGACCCCGGCACCCCGCAGCGGTGGCGGCACCCGCACGGCCCGGACGACGACCCCGGACGGCACTGACCGACGACCGTCGGGGCCGGCACACCCTGTGCAGGGTGCCGGCCCCGGCTCGTCGCGCCCCGGCGGGGCGGGTTTCAGGCGTCCACGGTGGCGGGCAGGCCGGCAGCGGCCAGCGAACGGCGCACCGCCGGCTGGACCCGGGTCAGCCGCAGCGGCACCCCGGTGCGGACGGCGGCGTCCCGGCCGGCCACCAGCGCGGCGATGCCCCCGGCGTCCACCCCGCCCGCGCCGTCCAGGTCCACCACCAGTTCGCGGGGCTGCCCGGCGACCGCCTCCAGCATCATCCGGCGCAGCTGGTCCGCGCCGTCGCGGTCGATCTCGCCCCCGACCTCGACCACCGTCCGCTCCGGGGTGCGTTTGACCGCGATCCGGTTCCGGCCGGTCTCCGCCTCGGCGGTGCCGTTCTGCCACGGCGGCGGGGTGTCGGCGAGCATCGCCTGACGCAGCCAGGTCAACGCCCGCGACAGCAGCCGGGACACGTGCATCTGGGAGATGCCGAACCGGGCGGCGATCTCCGCCTGGGTCTGGTTGCCGTAGAAGCGCATCGCCAGGATGCGCCGCTCCCGCCAGGGCAGCCGGTGCAGCAGCCCGCTGACCGTCACCCGGTCGTCCACCGACTCCAACGCGTTGTCCGACTCACCGACCAGGTCACCGAACTCGGCGGAACTCTCCCCGCCGACCGGCGCGTTGAGCGAGGCGGGGCTGTAGCCGGCCGCCGACTCCAGGGCGGCGAGGATCTCCTCCTCCGGCGTCTCCAGCCGGGCCGCCAGCTCGGCCACGCTCGGCGCCCGGGACAGCTCACTGGTCAACGCCGAGGTGGCCTGCCCGACCTCCAGGATCAGGTCCCGCAGCCGGCGGGGCACGTGCACCCCCCAGGTGCGGTCCCGGAAGTGCCGCTTGATCTCACCGACGATGGTGATCGCGGCGTACGCGGTGAAGGAACCCCGCTCGGGGTCGTACCGGTCGACGGCGTTGACCAGCCCGAGCCGGGCCACCTGCTCCAGGTCCTCCAACGGTTCACCCCGCCCCCGGTAGCGGCGGGCCAGCCGGCCGGCGAACGGCAGGGCGAACCGGACCAGGTCCTCGCGGGCCTCCCCCCGGCGCTCCGGTGGCAGGCCGGCGATCCGCGCGGCGTACGCCAACGCGGCGGCGTCCAGGTCCTCCAGCCCCCGGTCGGTCGGAGGTGGTGTGGTCGTGGTGGTCTGTCCGAACATCCGCGCCTCCCTCAGGAAGGTCCCCCGCCCGGATCGGGCCGGTTCGGCGCGTGGTGGCACCACGCACCGGGTCGGAAGTGGGGTTTCACGTGCCGCGCCGGGATCACCGGACACGCGCGGGCGACGACCGGCCGCCACGCGGCGGACCGTCGCGGCGAGCGGTCTTCCCGCTCCCCAGGTACTCAATCACGCGTCCCCGGGTTCGCGAGGATGTTTCGGTGTGCCGGGTCCGGCCGGGCGGCGCGGACACCCCCGGCGTCCCCTTTCCGGGCTACCGGCCGGCCGTCTCCGGCCCGGCCGCGCCGTGGGACCGGGGACGGTCAGGACACGGCGAGCCCCAGCGGCGCGCCCGCTTCGCGGAGCCCGGCCAGCGCGTCACCGACGCTCAGCGGCGGCGGCGTCGGCAGGTCGTACGGCTGCCCGCGCAACACCTCGGTGGCCCGCCGGGTGGCCACCGACGCCACCGGGTAGCCCCGGGCGGCGGTACGGTCCAGGGCCCGCCGACGACGACCGAACGCCGCCACCGCCAGCCACTGCGGCAGCCCCGCCACCGCCGGTGAGCGCAGCCCCGGCGACTCGGGCAGCACGTCCACCGAGCTGAACGGCTCGCTGCCGGCGAGCCACCACTCCACCTCCTCGACGCTGCGCCTTGTCGCGTTCTCGCACCAGTACGGCACCAGCCCCGCCCGCACCACCTGCCACGGATCGAACACCCGGCCGCACTCGACCACCAGCCGGTCGCCCGTCTTGCCGGCCCGGCGCAGCCACCGCCGGTACAGGTCGGCGGTGGCCGCGCTGAGCGCCCCCGGGTGCGGCACCCGCACCTGCCGCAGCTCGTGGCCCCGACCGTCGGCCCAGTGCCCCAGCGCGCGGGCGAACCCCGGCTCCACCCCGTGTTCGGCGGACTCCCCGGCGGCGGTGACCGCCGGCGGTTCCCACCCGTCCCCGGTCGCGCCGGCGGCCCGCAGCACCTGACGCAGGGCGGGCGAGTCCGGGTGGAAGTCCACCGGTCGCAGGCCGCTGGCCGGGCAGCCGAGCTGGAAGCTGTGCCCCTGCCCGGAGTCCGACACCGGCCACCGGCGTACGTCGTCGACCAGCAGCACCGCCGCCCGGTGGGTCAGCCGGTCGGCCAGGAACCGGGCGTACGCCACCGGCAGCGCCCGCCAGCGGGCCACCAGGCTGATCGCCGCGCCGGCCAGCGCGCCCCGGCTCGCCGGGCAGTGCACCTGGCGCAGGTGCAGGCCGGAGTTGCCGGCGAGGACCCGGGCGGCGAACGCGGCCCCCTGGTCGAGCGCGGCGGCGGGACGGTCCACGGCGCCGTGCGTCCAGTGGGCGGTCATCTCGAAGCCGGTGGGCAGCCAGGGCACCCCGAGCGCCACGGCGAGGTGCACGGCGGCGGCGTGCGGCGCGCCCAGCACCACCGCCGGGTACCGCTCCCGGGGGTACTGGTCGACGATCCAGCCGGCCACCCGTTCCCCGTCCACCTCGCCGGCCTGGGCGGCGGTGAGCGCCACCCGGCCGGCGTTGCGCGCGACGGCGAACCGGGACGCGGACGTCGGGTGTCCCAGGTCGGCGCAGTCCACCCCGCGCAGCGCGCGGGCGGCGGCGGCCACCAGCACCCGTGCGGTGCTGCCGGCCGTGACGACCCGGTCGCCGGCCAGTCCGGCGCCCCGGGCCGTCGGCCCGGCCGGTGCCGTCCGCACCGGCTCCACCCCGCCTCGTTCGCTCACCACGCGGCCCGGCTTCCCGCCCCTTCGGGGTCTAAACGGGGCATCGCGTCCCGACGGGCGCAATCCCCGACCCGCCCGCCGGTACGCCCTACCGGTGCACCCCGGTCGGCGACCGCCCAGCCCGGTCCGGGCGGGCCGGGCGGGGTTTCGGGGTGACCGGGCGGCGCACATCCGGACTAACGGCGGTCGGTGGGAAGGACGTCGCGCCTCCCCGGTGACTGGTGGGGTCAGGGATGCCGGGGGCCGGGGGCTAGACGAGATCCTCCGCCTCGACGACCTGCCGCTCGGCCGCCATCATCCGGTCCCGGATGCGTCGGGTGGCGTCGCCGTCGGCGAACAGACCCCGCAGGTCGGCCAGGGAGGGCTCCGGAGCGCCGGGCGACACCGTCGGGTCCACCACCGCCTCCAGCACGCACGGCCGGTCGGCGGCGAGCGCCTCGTCCCAGGCCGCGCCGACCAGTTCCGGCCGGTCCACCCGGACGCCGTGCAGGCCGAGTAGCCGGGCCCAGCCGGCGTACGGCACGTCGGCCCGGCGACCGGGCACGCCCGGCTGCCAGCGGCCGTCGCCGAGCCCGGAGTGGTCCCGGTTGTTGAGCACCAGCACCACCAGCCGGGGGTCGGCCCAGTCCTGCCAGCGGTGGGCCACGGTGATCAGCTCGGCGAGGCCGTTGAGCTGCATCGCCGCGTCGCCGAGCAGGGCGAGCACCGGGGTGTCCGGGCGGGCCAGCTTCGCCGCGAACGCGTAGGGCAGGGCGCAGCCGAGCGAGCCGAGGGCGCCGCAGAGCTGTGCGTCGACCCCGGGTGGCAGCACCAGGTGGCGGGCGTACCAGGAGAGCACCGAGCCGACGTCGACGGCGACCGACCCGGTGTGCGGCAGCCGGGCGGACAGTTCCCGCAGGACCAGTTGCGGGTTGACCGGTTCGGCCGGCGCGGCGGCGTGCGCGGCGGCCTCCGTTCGCCACCGGTCGACGGCACCCTCCACGGTGGCCCGCCAGTGCCGGTCGGGGCGGTCGGCGACCTGGCCCAGCAGCGCGCGCAGGGTCTCGGTGGCGTCGCCGACCAGGGGCACGTCCACCGGGTACCGGGTGCCGATCCGTCGCCCGTCGATGTCGATCTGGATGGTGCGGGTCTGGCCGGGCATCGGGAAGTAGTCGGTCCACGGGTCGTTGGTGCCTACCAGCAGCAGGGTGTCCGCGCCGCCCATGAGCTGCGCGGCGGCCGTGGTGCCGACCTCGCCGAGCACCCCGGTGTGGAACGGCAGCCGTTCGTCGAGCACCGGCTTGCCCAGCAGCGAGGTGGCCACCCCGGCGCCGAGCCGGTCGGCCAGCGCCACGATCTGTTCCGCCGCGCCCCGGCCGCCCTGCCCGACCAGGATCGCCACCCGCTGCCCGACGGTGAGCAGCGCCGCGGCGGCGTCCAGGTCGGCCTGGTGCGGCAGCACCCGGGCCAGCGGCTCGCCGGGCGTCGCGGTGAGCACCCCGGCGGTGTGCGGTTGCAGCTGCGGCACGGCGGCCTCCTGCAACGCCCGGGGCAGCACCACGCAGGTCGGGCTGCGGGTCGCCGCGGCGGTCCGGAACGCCTGGTCGAGCAGGGCCGGCACCTGCTCCGGGGTACGCCCGTAGCGGACGAACTGGTGGCACACGTCGCCGAAGAGCCGGCTCAGCCCGATCTCCTCGTGCACCTCGCCGAGCGGCCCGGTGACGTCCTCACCGACGATCGCCACCACCGGTTTGCTGTCCAGCTTCGCGTCGTACAGGCCGTTGAGCAGGTGCACCGCGCTGGGGCCCTGGGTGGCCAGGCAGACCCCGATGCCGCCGGTGAACTTGGCGTGTCCGGTGGCCATGAAGGCGGCGCTCTCCTCGTGCCGGGCGGGGACGAACTCCGGGTCCCCGCCCGCGGCGTCCAGGGCCCCGACCACCGGGGCGATCGCCTCCCCCGGGCAGCCGAAGGCGCGGGGCACCCGCCAGGCCCGCAACCGGTCCACCACCAGGTGCGCGACGGTGCGGTCAGCCATGGTCGCGTCCCGGGGTGGCCGGGTCGACGTAGCGCAGCACCGCGCCGACGCCGTCGGCCAGCTCGGGGGCCTCGTCCGGCCCGAGGACGGTCAGGTCGGCGTCGGTGCCGACCAGGGCCCGGACCAGGGCCGCGTCGGCCCGGACCCGTTGCGGGTCGGACACGGCGGCGAGCTGGTCGGGCGCGGTGGCGATGTCGGTGGCCCGGGGGCCGATCCACAGCTCGCCGACGGCCGACGGGTCGTCGACCAGCAGCATGGTGTCGACCTGGTTGCGTTGCAGGGCGGCCACCACGGCGTCCAGTCCGACGCCCACGTCCTCCTGGGTGCCGAACCGGTCCAGCGCGGCGGTGACGTGCTGGTCGGCGGCCTCGGCGATGGTCTGCACGGTGACGTCGTCCATCGCGGCCGGGTCGGCGCCGCCGGCCCGGGAGCCGGCGTCGGTGCGGACCACCACGTCCTGCCAGCGGCGCGGCAGTTGGGCGGCGATCATCCCGGTGGCCCGGACGTCGCCGGCGACCACCACCACGTCCGCGCCGACCCGCTCGGCCAGTTCGGCGGTGGCTGCGCCGGCGTCCCCGGCGTTGTGGTGCCAGGCCTCCGTCGCGGCCCGCTGGTAGCGGGACTGGGACCAGCCGCCGGGTTGCACCCGGCGCAGCGGGTAGCTCTGCCGGCCGGTGACGTGGGCCCGTCGGGGCACCCCGCCGGCGCTGACCGCGACGGCGTCCGCGCCGGTGCGGTCGGCGAGCACCCGGACCCAGGCGACCTGTTCCCCGCGCTGCGCGAGCAACGGCATGACGTGCGGCAGTGGGGCGTACGCGGCCAGGTCACGTAGGGGCGGCGCGGCGAGGTACTCGGAGAGCACCACCCGACCCCGGTTGGCGAACGCGGCGAGTCCGTAGTCGCCCGGCAGCGGGTCGTGGCCGCGGACCACCCGGTCCAGCGCCGCGATGGTCGGCTCGTCCGCGCCGTCGGCGGCGAGCTGCTCGGCCAGGGCCCGCCAGCGCAGGTCCAGCGCCGGACGCGCGTCCTGGGTGTCCCGGGAGGCGTCCAGGTAGACCGAGCACCACGGCCCGGGACGCTCGTAGAGCGGGTGCAGGAAGGACAGCTGCATGCTCGACCCCTTTCCGGCTCGGCCGCCCGCTTACCCGCGCCGCCCGGGATGTCACCTCGACCGGTCCGGGTGGCGTGACCCCCGGTTCATTCATGTCATTCGACCCGGAAGACGGATACCATCAGTGAACGGAACCGGACTCTCGGTGGTGAACATGGACAGCGATCTCCGTAATCGGGTGATACGCCCGACGCAGCGGATATTCACCGGGCGGGTGGTCCGGTTCATGGACGGCTACACCCGCGAGGTGAGGATCGGCCAGCCGGTGCTGGTCGCGGTGCTGACCGCGGCGAGCGTGGCGGGCCTGCTGGTGATGCTGGTGCGCACGGCGCTCTCGCAGGCCGGCGGCGGCAGCCGCCGCAAGTGGAAGGACCTCAAGAAGGGGCCGGAGTTCCTGGTCACCCCGGTCCGGCTGCGCGACGACAAGGGCCAGCTCTACGAGGTGGAGCTGCACGGGCACCTGGCGCAGAGCGCGGTGCACCCGTCCGACTGGGTGCAGCTCACGCTGAGCCCGCAGGACGTCGACCTGCCGCCGCGCATCGAGCGGATCGTCAACCTGACCACCGGGCAGTTGCTCACCCCGCGTACCGCCACGGTGTGGAGCCACCTCGGCCCGCCGCTGCTGATCCAGGCGGTGCTGGGCGCGGTGCTGGTGCTGCTGGTCGCCGCCGCCGTGGTGCTCACCTGACGTCACCCGACCGGCCCGCGCCCGCCCCGACGGGCCGGGGCCCGCACGGCAGGGGCCTGGGCGGCAGCAGGCGGCGACGGGTGGCCCGGGGCGGTCAGCCGACCGGGGTCAGCGGGCGCTGCGGCGCGGTGGTCCGCAGCAGGCCCCGGCGGGCGGCCCAGCGTTCGAAGAGCAGGGTGGCGAACGGCGGCACCGCGCAGACCAGCGCCACGAAGGTCACCCCGAGCGACCACCGGTGCAGCCGGGCCACGGCGAGCACCAGGATGCCGTACGCGACGAAGAGCGCGCCGTGGATCGGCCCGAAGACCTGCACGCCGATCTCGTTGCCCGGCGGGCCGTACTTGACCGCCATGCCGACCAGCAGGGCCAGCCAGGAGCAGGCCTCGGCGATCGCCGCCGCCACGAACAGCCGGGTCGTCTTCTCGCGCATCGCGCCATGCTATCCAGCCGCCGTCGCCTTCCGGCCCGCGACGGGCGGCGGGCGACGGGGATCACCCGGGTCGCCGGTGGGTACGTAAGGGGTCCTTCGGGTCTTCCCGGTTCGCCCGGGACGTGCGAGGTTTGTCGGGACCAACGGTGACAGGGCGGTGACCATGGGCGAGGAAGTCGGGGCGCGCACGTTCAGTCGGGAGGACCGGGCCCGCTACCGGGAGAAGGTCCGCCGGTGTCTGGACGTCTTCGCCGAGATGCTGCGGGAGTCCCGGTTCGACGTGGAGCGGCCGATGACCGGCCTGGAGATCGAGCTGAACCTGGTCGACGACGACTCGCGGCCGACGATGCGCAACGCCGACGTGCTCGCCGCCGTCGCCGATCCCAGTTTCCAGACCGAGCTGGGCCAGTTCAACGTGGAGATCAATGTCGCGCCCCGGCGGCTCGTCGGCACCGGCACGGCCGAGTTCGAGCAGCACGTGCGGGCCAGCCTGAACGCCGCGGAGGAGAAGGCCCGCACGGTCGACGCCCACATGGTGATGATCGGTATCCTGCCCACCCTGGAGCCGGGGCACCTGACCGCCGGGGCGCTGTCGGCGAATCCGCGCTATGCGCTGCTCAACGAGCAGATCTTCGCCGCCCGGGGCGAGGACCTGCGGATCTCGATCAGCGGGGTGGAGCGGCTGGCCACCACGGCCGACACCATCACCCCGGAAGCGGCCTGCACCAGCACCCAGTTCCACCTCCAGGTCAGCCCGGCCGACTTCGCCGGCTACTGGAACGCCGCCCAGGCGATCGCCGGGGTCCAGCTCGCGCTGGGCGCGAACTCGCCGCTGTTCTTCGGCCGGGAGCTGTGGCGCGAGACCCGGGTCCCGCTGTTCCAGCAGGCCACCGACACCCGCTCCGAGGAGATCAAGGCCCAGGGGGTACGCCCACGGGTCTGGTTCGGGGAACGCTGGATCACCAGCGTGTTCGACCTGTTCGAGGAGAACGTGCGCTACTTCCCGGCGCTGCTGCCGGTGTGCGACCCGGAGGACCCGGCCGAGACGCTGGCCGCCGGTGACGTGCCGAGGCTGGCCGAGCTGCGGTTGCACAACGGCACCATCTACCGCTGGAACCGCCCGGTGTACGACGTGTGGAAGGGCCGCCCGCACCTGCGGGTGGAGAACCGGGTGCTGCCGGCCGGGCCGACGGTGGTGGACACGATCGCCAACGGCGCGTTCTATTTCGGGCTGGTCCGGGCGCTGGCCGAGTCGGACCGGCCACTGTGGTCGCAGATGTCGTTCAGCGCGGCGGAGGAGAACTTCACCAGCGGGGCCCGGCACGGCATCGACGCGCAGGTGTACTGGCCGGGGCTGGGCTACCTGCCGGCGACCGAGCTGGTGCTGCGCCGGTTGCTGCCGTTGGCCCACCAGGGGTTGGACCGGTGGGGGGTGGACCCGGCCGAACGTGACCGGCTGCTGGGCATCATCGAGCAGCGCTGCCTGACCGGGCGTAACGGCGCGAGCTGGCAGGTGGCGACGTTGCACCGGCTGGAGTCGGCCGACCACCTCGACCGGCCGGAGGCGTTGCGCGAGGTGGTCCGGCAGTACGTCGAGCTGATGCACAGCAACCGGCCGGTCCACGAGTGGCCGGTGACCGATTGACTTTCGATAGGTTGCGAGCGATAGTCGATACATGACGACGGCACGCTGGGCGGTCACCGCCCTCAGAGTCTTTCTCGTGGTCCTGTTCGCGGTGCTCGTGCTGTTCCAGACCATGTCGCTGCCCGGCCAGTTCGCCCACCTGGCCCGGGAGTCGCCCGAGCAGGCGTACCTGCGCTGGCCGGCCACCGCCGTGACGGTGTTCTGGGTGCTCTGCGTCCAGGTGGTGATCGTCGCCACCTGGCGGCTGCTCACCCTGGTCCGCGACGACCGGATCTTCAGCGAACCCGCGCTGGTCTGGGTGGACGCCATCGTCTGGGCGATCGCCGCCGGGTGGCTGACGCTGGTGGGCGTCTTCGGCTACGTCGGGTTCCACGCCGACGACCCCGGCCTGCCGATGCTGCTGTTCCTGCTGTCCGTCGGGGTCACCGTGCTCGGACTGCTGATGGTGGTGATGCGGGCGCTGCTGCGCCAGGCCACCACGCTGCGCTCCGACATGGAAGCGGTGATCTGATGCCCATCGTCGTACGCATCGACGTCGAGCTGGCCAAACGCAAGATGAGCGTCGGCGAGTTCGCCGAGCGGGTCGGGCTGACCCCGGCGAACGTGGCCGTGCTGAAGAACGGCCGGGCCAAGGCGGTGCGGTTCAGCACCCTGGAGGCGATCTGCCGGGTGCTCGACTGCCAACCGGGCGACCTGCTCGAATTCGTCGACGACGGGGAGCCGACGCCGTGAGGTACCTGCTCGCCCCCGCCGCCGCCGTGCTTCTGGCCGCCGGGGCGGCCGGTGTCGTGCTCGGCGAGTCCGACGACTCCCCCGGGCTCCAGCTGCTGGGCGGCCTGCTGGTCATCGGCGCGATCGGGATCGGCGTACGGGTCTTCCGGGTGCTGCGGTAGCGCCCACCGGGGCCGCTTCAGGGCGCCGGCCAGTGGCGCAGCAAAGCGTCGAGGGCGTCGAGGACCCGGGTCCAGGTCTGCCCGGTGTCGGGGGCGCTGTGGTCGAACCCGCCGCCCAGTTCGAGGTTGACGTAGCCGTTGAAGACGCTGCCGAGCAGCCGGACCGCGTGGGTCTGGTCAGGTTCGTGCAGGTCGTAGCCGCGCAGGATGGCCCGGGTCAGCTCGGCGTGCCGCCTCCCGGCGCTGGCGGCGGCCGCGGCCGGGTCGAGCCTGAGCTGGGCGGCGGCCCACCGGCCCGGATGCTCGCGGGCGTAGTCGCGGTAGACGCCGCCGAGGGCGGCCAGCGCGTCCCGGCCGGCGCGGCCGGCGAGGGCGTCGGCGGCGCGGACGGCCAGCTCGTCGAGGGCGAGCAGGGCGATCCGGGTGCGCAGGTCGGCGGAGTTGCGCACGTGCGCGTAGAGGCTCGCGACCTGCACGTCGAAGCGCCGGGCGAGCGCGGAGAGGGTCACCTGGTCGAACCCGACCTCGTCGGCCAGCTCCGCGCCGGCCCGGGTGAGACGGTCGGTGGTCAAGCCCGCACGTGCCATAACTCATTATGGGTTTGCCTAAAGGTTTTAGGCAAATTACCGTGGCCGTCATGGAGCCACTGACCGAGCAGGAGATCCGTTCCGCGTTCGTCAACTGCACCAAGGGCGAGAGCAAGCGGCTGTACGTCCCCCGCGACCTGGCCGACCGCCCCTGGCCCGACCTGGACTACCTCGGCTGGCGGGACCCCCGCGCCCCCGACCGCGCCTACCTGGTCACCGAGGTCGACGGCCGGCGGACCGCCCTGGTGCTGCGCTGCCCCACCCCGACCACCCGGCAGCCGCCGCGCGGCATGTGCGCCATCTGCCTGACCACCCCCGCCGGCGGCGTCAGCCTGATGGTCGCGCCGAGGGCCGGCAGGGCCGGGCAGCAGGGCAACTCGGTGGGCACCTACCTCTGCACCGACCTCGCCTGCCCGCTCTACGTCCGCGGACGCAAGGACGCCGGCCCCGGCGCCCGGATGCAGGAATCGCTCACCACGGCGGAGAAGGTCCAGCGGCTGACGGCGAACGTCGCCGCGTTCGTCGCCCGGGTGACCGGCTGACCGTGCCCGGCCGGGACGACGCGGCCGGTGGCGGGACCGCGCGACACCCGCCCGACGCGCACCGGGCCGCGCGGCGGCGTTCACCCCTCGGGTGACGCCGCCTCGTCGATCACCATCCCGGCGTGACCCGCCATCTCGCCGAGGATCTCGCGCACACTCCGCCGGTGGTCGAGCCGTGCCCCGGCGAAGCTGACCGGACCGTGGAACGTCGCCCGCCCGTCGCCGCCGAGCCGGAAGGCCGCCCCGGTGAAGACGCTCCCCGCGAACCCGGTGCCGCCGTGGAACTGGGCGCCGGTGAAATCGGCGTAGCCGACGTGGCAACCGCCGAGGTCGAGGTCGACCAGGGTGGCCCCGCAGAGCATGAGGTCCGTTCCCGCCCAGTGCGGCGGCCCGCCCGGGGCGTGCGTCGACGGACGCAGCCGCGCCGCGAGCATCCGCTGCGCGGTACGCCGCAGTTCCAGCTCGGCGGCCTGCCCGCCGGTGCGGGGCCCGGCCAGGTCGAACGACAACGGCGTACGCAGGTAGCCGCAGACCGCGTCCACCACCCGCTGCCGCAGCTCCGGCCGGGCGTCACCGAGGTCGGCGAGGACCGCCAGCCCGGCCCGGCGCACGTCCGGGTCGGCGTCGGCGAGCTGACCCGCGTACGGGTGGACGGCGTCGTCGGGCACCAGCTCCGCCCCGTCCGGCCCGGCCGGTGCCGGCGTCCAGCCGAGCGGCCAGCACACCGGGCCGTCGTCGGCCCTACCGGCCCAGGTCGCGCCGGTGAGGTCCACGGTGGGCTGGTCGAGGTGGACCGGCCCGGCGAACCGGGCCTGTCGGAACGTCACGGCGGCCCCGAACCGCGCCTTGAAGAACCAGGCCGGACCGGCGAAGCGGACCTGCCGGAACGACACCGGCCCGACGAACCGGGCGCCGTCGCCGCCCTCACTCCACTCCTGGTAGTCACCCATCAGCACGGCGACGGGCCAGTGCGGGTCGTCCTCGTTCGGCTCGTCCCAGGGGGCCGGCGAGATCTCCTCGATGGTCTCCCAGGCCGGGTCGTCCTCCCACAGCTCGTCCTCGCCCCGGCCGAACCAGGCGAACGCGGCGAACCGGGCCCCGGTGAAGTCGGCGTCGGCGCGGAACCGGGCCCGACCGAATGTGGCATGGCCGAGGAACCGGGCCCGGGTGAACCGGGCCGGGCCGGGCCAGACGGTGCGGGCGAAGTCGGCGTCGCCGGTGAACCGGACGTCGGCGAACGAGGTGTTCCCGAGGAACCGGGCGTCGGCGAACCGGGCCGCACCCAGCACCGCGCCACCGAGGTCGAGGTCCACCAGGGTGGCCGCCCGCAGGTCGAGGTCGACGGCGGGCGGCGGCTCCGGATCGGCGGTCGGGGTCGCCGGCCCGGCCGGGTCCTCCGCCGCCGGGCTCAGCAGCGTGGCCAGCACCCGGCCCGCCTCCCGCCGGGCGTCGGGGTCCCACCCGTCGGCCCCCACCGGTGCCCGCAGCCCGTCGGCGAGCGCCGCGACCGCCCGGGGCCGCAGCCCGGGGCAGCCGGCCACCAGCTCACCGAGGCCACGCAGGGCGACGATCCGGCCCGCGCCCGTCTCCTGCGCCACCGCGCGGACGGCTACCTGGAACGCCACCGAGTCCGACTCCCCGACCGTCACCCGACCTCCCACCCGAGCCCCCGCCGGGGACGCCCCGGCGTCGCGCAGGATAGCCGGGCCGACCGACAGCGGCCCCAGGCGGGCGGCGCGGTCAGCCGTCCCCCGGTGGGCGCGGTCAGCCGCCCCGGGCGAACAGGGCCAGGCGTACCCGGTTCGGGCTGTCCGTCTTGGTCATCAGGCTGGTGATGTGGGTCTTGACCGTGGTGACGCCGATGTGCAGCCGGTCGGCGATCTCGGTGTTCGACAGCCCCTCGGCCACCAGGGCGAGCACGTCCTGCTCGCGGGCGGTCAGCCCGGCCACCGGTCGGGGCGGCTCGGCGCGGGCGTGCACCGCCCGCCGGACCAGCCGCTGCAACACCTCCTCACTGAACGGGCTGCCCCCGGCGGCGGCCCGGCGCACCCCGTCGACCAGGTCGCCGGGCGGGGCGTCCTTGAGCAGGAATCCGCAGGCCCCGGCGGTGAGCGCGGGATAGAGGTGGTCGTCGTCGCCGAACGTGGTCAGCACCAGCACCCGGGTCGCCGGCCGGTCGGCGAGGATGCGGCCGGTCGCGGTGATCCCGTCGACGCCGGGCATCCGCAGGTCCATCACCACCACGTCGGGGACGAGCCGGGCGGCCAGGGTGACCGCGTCGCGGCCGTTGTCGGCCTCCCCGACCACCGTGATGTCCGGCTGCGCGTCACAGAGCATGCGCAGGCCCGCGCGGATGAGGTGCTGGTCGTCGACCAGCAGCACCCGGATCACGCCGGCTCCGCCGCGTACGGGCCGCCCGACCCGGGCGGGCCCGCCGTACCGCCCGGGGGTGGGCCGGCCGGGTCCGGGCCGGCGGCGGACGCCACGGC
>NZ_JACGMO010000083.1:0-32927 GCF_015354745.1 Micromonospora sp. S-DT3-3-22 | reverse complement strand
GACCTCGCCGACTGGCCGCCGCCGGCCACCGGCACCCCCTGGCACCTGCACGCCGGGGGCCGGCTCGGCCCGCAGCCGCCGGCCGCGTCGGCCCCGGACACCATCCGGTACGACCCGGCCGACCCCACCCCGTCGCTGGGCGGCCCGCTGCTGGTGGCCCAGCGGGCCGGACCGGTCGACAACCGTCCCGTCGAGGCCCGGCCCGACGTGCTGGTCTACACCAGCGCCGTGCTGACCTCCCCGGTCGAGGTGGTCGGGCCGGTGCACGCCGAGATCCACGTCCGCAGCGAACTGTCGTACCTGGACGTCTTCGTGCGGTTGTGCGACGTGGACCGGCGCGGCCGGTCCTGGAACGTCTGCGACGGCCTGGTCCGTATCGCCCCCGGTCGGTTCCCGGCCGACCCGGACGGGGTTACCCGGGTGCCGGTGCCGCTGTGGCCGGTGGCGCACCGCTTCGCCGCCGGGCACCGGCTGCGGGTGCAGGTCTCCGGGGGTGCCCATCCCCGCTACGCGCGCAACCCCGGCACCGGCGAGCCGCTCGGCGCGGCGGTCACGCTCCGCGCTGGACTCCGGCAGATCCTGCATGATCCATCGCATCCGTCGCGACTCGTGCTGCCGGTGGTCCCAGCTGGCTCCCAGCTTGGATCTATCTGAAGACAACCCGTTTGAGCTGGGGTTTTTCTCGCAACTATGGCTATCGTCTTTCGCAACGCTCGATGACGTGCACCAGTGGTCGGGCCCGTTCTCCCGCAGGCCGCGCCTACGTGGAGTCACGACGGTTCCCGACCCTGGCCTGATGCCGAAGTGGCCGGCACCGTTGGGCCGGCCGCGGAGAGGAGGGCCTCGTGACGACGGCTCCGGCCAATCTGCTGGCGGTCCGCCGGCTCCTGCTCGACACCATCAAGGGTCTTGATCCCGCCGCGGTGGGGATCGTCGGCGATCCGGCCCACCGGGGCGGCTACCACTGTGGCTCCGACCGGGTGGTGGCCAACGACTACTCCGTCGTGGAGTCCCCCCGGGACTCCGGCGGCCTCACCCTCTACGCCTCCGGGCTGGACGTGGGCACGTTCAGCGTCCGCTCCGGGGGTGCCACGCACAATCTCCAGACGTTCTCCACCTGGTGCGTCGCCCAGTGCCGGGCGAACACGGCGGACAGCCGTGACATCAGAGAGATCATCTACTCCCCGGACGGCAAGGTGGTCCGGCGCTGGGACCGGCTCGGCAGGCGCAGTTCCGGCGACGACTCGCACCTGTGGCACACCCACTTCAGCTTCTTCCGCGACTCGACCAAGGCCGGACGGGACCAGACCCCGCTGTTCCGGCGCTACCTGACCGGCATCGGACTCCTGGAGGACACCGACATGACACCCGAAGAGCACGCCTGGCTGGAGACCGTCCACAAGAACCTGACCGTCCTCGACGGCCGCAACCCGGTGGGTCAGATCTACACCCGGATGGCGATGGGGGAGGACCACACCAACCCCGACTTCGTCGTCACGCACCCGACCCTGAAGTCGCTCGGTGCGCAACTGACCTCGTTGCAGACCGCGCTGACCGCCCTGGCCAACAAGGACTTCACCGACGAGCAGGCGATCGTCGCCGGTGTCCTGGCCGGGCTCACCCCGGAGAAGATCGCCGCCGCCATCCCGCCCACCATCGCCAAGCAGGTCGCCGACGAGCTGGCCAAACGTCTGGTGGCCTGACCCGGACCCCGTGGGCACCCTTTCCGCCCCGCCTCCTGCGGAAGGGGTGCCCACGGCTGCCGCAGTCACCCCCGGCCCCCGGCCCAGGTCGGTCATCCCCGGGCCCTGGCCCAGGTGAGGAAGCGGTCGGTCAGCTCCGGGCGTCGCCCGGGGTGGAGCTGGCCGAGCTGGTGATCGGCCTCGGTCATCAGGGCGGCGAGATAGACGAGCAGGGCGGTCCGGTCGTCCCGGTACTCGACCAGCAGTCCCAGCCGGGCCGGCTGGCAGGGCCACTCCGCGCCGCAGTTGCGGCAGCGCCACAGGGGACGCATGGCGACGTGCGGGACCACCCGACGGGCCGTCATCGGGATCGCGCGACGCCGTGGGCTGTCGTCGTCCACGCCGGTCACCGGCGACCCCCGGTCGGCCGGCGAGTGCTGTGCCACCTGCTCCTTACGGGCACGGGCCACCTCCTCGGGACTGGAGGGGCCGCCCCCGGGGCAGGGGGCGGCCCGGCGGAGTCGGCCCGAGCCCCTCCGGCGTCGGGCAGGTCCGCCACAGGTGACAGTCTGGTGAGGTTGCCGTTACCGTCGGAAGGCGTTCGCGCTGCACCGCGGCGGGCGTGCAGCACCGTCGTCCTTCACGTACAGGAGTTGTGCAGATGGAGCCTGCGCCCATGCTGGAGCTGTTCGCCGGGGAGTTGCGTCGGCTGCGGACGCGGGCGGGCCTGTCCCAGGAGGGGCTGGGCGAGCTGGTCAACTACTCGGCCTCGCTGGTCGCTGCCGTCGAGCAGTGCCGCCGGCCGCCGCGCAGGGAGTTCGCCGAGCGCTGCGACACCGTGCTGGCAAGCGACGGCCTGCTGGCCCGGATCAGGGACGCGCAGGTGCGCGAGAGCCTGATGCCCTGGTTCCGCGAGTGGGTCACCATCGAGCAGCAGGCGACCGCGCTGTGCTCGTTCCAGCCGTTGGTGGTGCCCGGCCTGTTCCAGACCGAGGACTACGCTCGCGCGCTGCACGAGGGGGCGAGCCAGCTCATCGGCGACGAGATGGAGCAGCAGGTCGCGGCGCGACTGGCCCGGCAGGAGATCCTGCACCGGGCGTCCCCGCCGCTGTTCGTGGCGGTGCTCGACCACACCGTGCTGGAACGCCCGGTCGGCGGGCCCAAGGTGATGCGGGAGCAGTTGCTGCACCTGCGGGAGATCGGCGACCGGCCGAGGGTGCACCTGCACCTGGTGCCGAGGGACACCGGCGCCTACCCCGGGCTCAACGGCGCCTTCGTGATCGCGACGCCGCCGGAGGGCGACGACGTCGCCTACCTCGACAACCAGCTACAGGGAACACTCGTCGAACGGACGGCGGACGTACAATCGCTGCGGCGATGCTGGGAGTCGGTGCGCGCGGAGGCGCTGTCCCACGGTGCCACCGTCAAGCTGATCTCGGAGGCGGCAGACTCATGGACCTGACCGGCGCGATCTGGCACAAGAGCACCCGTAGCAGCGGCAACTCCGGCGACTGCGTGGAGGTCGCCGCCAACCTGCCCGGCGTCGTCGGCGTCCGCGACAGCAAGGACCGGTCCGGCCCCGTGCTCACCTTCGCGCCGGCCGCCTGGCGGTCGTTCCTGCGCCACGCCAAGCGGCCCTGACCGGGACGGACGCGCGCTCACCGGCGACGCGGAACCCACCGCAGCGCGGCCGACCGGTCGACGGGGTGCAGCCCGGACCGGGACCACCCGACCGGGTTTCAGTTCACCCGGCAGCGCTCGGTGGCGGCGGCCCCGGGCCGCCGCCACCGGCACGGAGACTTACAGCGGGCGGACGTTCTCCGCCTGCGGACCCTTCTGCCCCTGGGTCACATCGAACTCGACCTTCTGGGCCTCCTGCAGTTCCCGGTAGCCGCTGGTGGCGATCGCCGAGTAGTGAACGAAGACGTCGGGGCCCCCGCCGTCCTGCTCGATGAAGCCGAAGCCCTTTTCCGAGTTGAACCACTTGACCGTGCCGGTTGCCATGCATCTCTCCCTGTTTACAACGGGTGATCCCGCCGCTGCGGCGGATGATCGCCCTGTACTGCCCCGACAGTAGCCGGCCGAGGCGGTTTTTGCCGGCTGAAAAGCCGCAGGATGCGGACGGAAACTCGCAGGTCGCCGGAATGCCGCCCCGGTGGGAGGCCCGCTGCGGCACACTCGACCGGTGAACCGACCGCGCGTCGACGCGTTGACCGAGCTGGAACGCGAGATCGACGCGCCAGGCGACGGGCTGGACCGGCTGCGGCTGGTGCCCACCCCCTTCGTGCCCGAGGTGCGGCTGCACCTCGCCGAGGACGCGATCGTCTGGTGGGCCCGGATGGAGGCCAACGCCGGGCACACCCTGCCCCCGCCGTTCTGGGCGTCGGCCTGGGCCGGCGGCCAGGCCCTCGCCCGCCACCTGCTCGACCACCCCGACCTCGCCGCCGGCCGCCGGGTGCTCGACCTGGCCGCCGGCTCCGGACTCGTCGCCATCGCCGCCGCGCTGGCCGGTGCCAGCCAGGTCGTCGCCAACGACGTCGACCCCTACGCGGTGGCGGCGGTGACCGTCAACGCGCGGGCCAACCGGGTCCACGTGCAGGCCAGCCACCAGGACCTGCTCGACGACGACGGCACCCAGGCCGACCTGCTCGTCGCCGGGGACGTCCTCTACGACCGGGACCTCGCCGTACGGGTGCTGCCGTACCTGCGGCGGGCCGCCGACGGCGGGGCGCAGGTGCTGGTCGGCGACCCCGACCGGGGACACCTGCCGCCGGACGTGCTGGAGGTGGTGGCCAGCTACCCGGTGCCGACCACCGAACCCTCCGTCGACTCCCCGGTCCGCCGGGTCCAGGTGCTCCGCCCCCGCTGAACCACCCCCGCCGGAACGCCCCGCGCCGCGCCGTCGCGCCGCCCGCCGGAAAACTCGGGGAGTGATCAGGGTCGCGACCCGATGCGCCGGGACGCCCGAGGGCCGTAGCGTCATCTCGTGCCCGACGAATTGGCCCAGCTCGGAGACCTGCCGACCGCACTGCTGATGGCGGCGCTCGGGCTGGTGATGCTCGCCGACGCCGTACCGCTGCTCGGGGTGCTCGTCCCCGGCGACGTGGCGATCCTCGCGGCGGTGGGGGTGGGCCGGCCGGTCGCCGGCGTGGCCACCGTCGTGGCCGTGGTCGCCGGCTGCCTCACCGGCTGGTCGCTGAGCTTCCTCGCCGGGCGGATCTTCGGCGAGCGGCTGCGGCACAGCCGGGTCGGCGACTGGATCGGCGAGGGCCGCTGGTCGGCCGCCGAGCAACTGCTGCGCTCCGGCGGCGGGCGGATGGTGCTCGTCGCGCCCTTCCTGCCGGTGTTCAACACGCTGCTGCCGCTGGCGGCGGGGAGCCTGCGGATGTCGTACCGCCGGTTCGTCGTCTGCGCCGCGCTCGGCGCGGCGGCGTGGGCCGGCCTCTACCTGGCCCTGGGCACGGCGTCGCGGGCCCTGGCCGGGCTGCTGCCCGGCAACCCGCTGCTGGTCACCATGGCGGTCGGGCTGGTGCTGGCCGGCCTGGTGCTGCTGGGCACCCGGCGGCGGCTGCGTGCGGTGACCGGCGTCGGCCAGCCGGGCTGACCGACGCCGGCGGTCACCGTCGGCCCGTCACCGGCTCACCAGCCGCGCGCCCGCCACTGCGGCAGCGACGCCCGTTCCGCGCCGAGGGTGCTGTCCGCCCCGTGCCCCGGATAGAACCAGGTCTCGTCGGGCAGCCGGTCGAACAGCTTGCGCTCGACGTCGTCGATGAGCTGGCCGAACCGCTCCGGGTCCCGGTCGGTGTTGCCGACGCCACCGGGAAAGAGTGAGTCGCCGGTAAAGAGGTGGGGGATGCCGGCCGGGTCGCGGTAGAGCAGCGCGATCGACCCCGGGGTGTGCCCCTTGACGTGGATCACCTCCAGGGTCTGCCCGCCGACCGCGACGGTGTCGCCGTCGGCCAGGGTCTGCGCCGCGATCGGCAGCCCCTCGGCGTCGTCGGCGTGCACCAGGGCGGACGCGCCGGTCGTGGCCACGACCTCCTCCAGGGCTACCCAGTGGTCCATGTGCCGGTGGGTGGTGACCACCGAGGTCAGCCCGGCGTCGCCGATCAGGTCGAGCAGCCGGGGCGCCTCGTTCGCGGCGTCGACCAGCACCTGCGCGCCGGTGTCGCGGCAGCGCAGCAGGTAGGCGTTGTTGTCCATCGGGCCGACCGACACCTTGGTGACGGTGAGCCGGTCCAGCTCCCGGACGGCGGGTGGGCCGCCGGGGGTGACGTCTCCGGTGTAGCTCATGCGCGGTCTATATCCATTCCGGTGGGGTCGGCAGGGCACCGTCCGGGGTGACGGTCAGCCCGTCGCCGCTGCTGCGGCCGATCAACCAGGCGGCCAGCGCGGCGCAGCTGCCGGCGACCTGCGGGGCGTCCTGCGCGTCACCCAGCACCAGCTCCGGCCGGTTGCCGTCGGTGGGCCGCAGCACCAGCGCGGGCGCGTCGGGCCGCCCGGTCAGCCCACCGGCCACCTCGTGCAGCAGGTGCGGGGCGAACGCGGCCGACCAGTCCGCCGGCCGGTAGCCGGTGGCTAGGTCGACGTGGTGCACCTCCAGCTCGCGCCACCGTCCCCAGAGCACCAGGGCCACCGGCCACG
This sequence comes from Micromonospora sp. S-DT3-3-22, assembly GCF_015354745.1. NCBI lineage: Bacteria > Bacillati > Actinomycetota > Actinomycetes > Micromonosporales > Micromonosporaceae > Micromonospora > Micromonospora sp. S-DT3-3-22. Next base: position 26,601 of record NZ_JACGMO010000083.1, on the reverse strand, counting down.
GGCCGCGTCGGGTCTGCACGGTGGCGCTCCACGCCGACGCCGGCATCGCGGCCACCGCCTCGGCGAACCCGTCGGTGCTGCGGCGCAGGTCGGCCAGCAGCTCGGCGGGCGGGCGGCCGGCGCCGGCGGCGATGTCGGCGTCGCGGGCGGCGGCGCTGGCATACATCGGGATGTCCCGGCCGGTGCGGGCGGAGGTGAGCAGGTTGACGAACCCGTCGGCGTTGCGGGCCAGGTGGGTCAGCACGTGGCCCCGGGACCAACCGGGCAGCAGGCTGGGGGCGGCGACGGCCGTCGCGTCCAGCCCGGCTGCGGTGTCCAGCAGGCGGGCGGCCGAATCGGCCACCTCGCCGGTCAACAGCAGTGGGTCCGTCGTCACGCCACGACCCTAACGGTCCGGGGAGCGTTGCGCCGCCGGGGAATTCGCTTTCGGCGCGTCGGTCGGCGGCCTACCGTCGGCCTGACACGGTACCGGGACGACGGACGGGGGTGGTGATCATGCCGGTCGCAGTACGCGTGTTGCGCCACGACCAGTTCCGACCCCGGTGAGGATGACATGACCATCGATCTGACCGCCCTCGGCCTCGACGCCGAACGGGCGGCGTACGCGCGGCGGCGTCCGGACCGTCGGCCCGGCCGGGTGGCCCGGGTCGACCGGGGGGTGTGCACCGTGCTCGGCGCGGACGGACCGGTCCGGGCCAGCCTGGGCCCGGCGGTGCTGGCCGCCGCCGCCCGTGACCTGACCGCCCTGCCGTGCGCCGGCGACTGGGTGCTGCTGGCCCGCTGGCCGGACGGCCCGGTGACCGTCGACGCGGTGCTGCCCCGGCGGACCGCGCTGATCCGCCGTACCGCCGGCAAGGACGCCAGCGGCCAGGTGCTCGCCGCCAACCTCGACACCGCCGCGGTGATCGAGCCGGTGCACCCGGAACCGGACGCCGCCCGGATCGAACGGCTGCTCGCGTTGGCCCACGAGTCGGGGGCCACCCCGCTGGTGGTGCTCACCAAGGCCGACCTGGCCGCCGACCCGCAGGCGGTGGCCCGGCAGCTCGCCGCCCTCGCCCCCGGGGTGCCGGTGCTGCCGGTCAGCGCCGAGCGGGGCACCGGCCTGACGCCGCTGCGCCCGCTGGTCGCGGCGGGGCGCACGCTGGCCCTGCTCGGCCCGTCCGGGGCGGGCAAGTCGAGCCTGGTCAACGCCCTGGTCGGGGCGGAGGTCATGCCGACCCAGGCGATCCGGCGGGTCGACGGCAAGGGTCGGCACACCACCACCTGGCGGGCGCTGGTCCCGGTGCCCGGCGGTGGTGCGGTGCTGGACACCCCCGGGGTCCGGGCGGTCGGCCTGCTCGACGGGCACGTCGGGCTGGACCGGGCGTTCACCGACATCGCCGAGCTGGCCACCGGCTGCCGGTACGCCGACTGCGGGCACACCGCCGAGCCGGCCTGCGCGGTGCGGGAGGCGGTGGAGACCGGGGAGTTGCCGGGCCGGCGCTTCGAGAGCTGGCGTCGGCTCCAGCGGGAGCTGGCGTACGAGAGCGGTCGCCGGCAGAGCCGGCTGGCGGCCGAGCGGCGGGGCGGCTGGCGGGGTGGCCGTCGGCGGCCGGCCCGGCCGACGACGCCGCCCCTGCCGGGCGGTTTCTGACCGCCCCGGTCCGGCCGGTCACGACCGGCCGGGCCGGGGCGCGGGGCGCGCACGCCGGGTCGGCCGACCGGTGTGAGCTGGGGGAATGTTGGCGTGCGGGAAGTTGTCGTACCCCGGGGCTAGAGTTGCGCAGGCGTTCCTTCTGCGCCCCGTAAAACCGCTCAGATCCCACTCGGAGCGGACAGATCCGCCTCATATTCTTCTTCCGGGAGCACCCGCACCGTGGCCGACCGTCTGATCATCCGTGGCGCGCGCGAGCACAACCTGCGTGACGTCAGTCTCGACCTGCCCCGGGACGCCCTCATCGTCTTCACCGGGCTCTCCGGCTCCGGCAAGTCGAGCCTGGCCTTCGACACCATCTTCGCCGAGGGGCAGCGCCGCTACGTCGAGTCGCTGTCGTCGTACGCGCGGCAGTTCCTCGGTCAGATGGACAAGCCCGACGTCGACTTCATCGAGGGCCTGAGCCCCGCCGTCTCCATCGACCAGAAGTCCACCTCGCGCAACCCGCGTTCCACCGTCGGCACCATCACCGAGGTCTACGACTACCTGCGGCTGCTCTTCGCCCGCATCGGCGAGCCGCACTGCCCGGTCTGCGGCGAGCGGATCTCCCGGCAGAGCCCGCAGCAGATCGTCGACCGGGTCCTCGCGATGGCCGAGGGCACCAAGTTCATGGTGCTCGCCCCGGTGGTCCGGGGCCGCAAGGGCGAGTACGTCGACCTCTTCGCCGAACTCCAGGCCAAGGGCTACGCCCGCGCCCGGGTCGACGGGGTGGTGCACCCGCTGACCGAGCCGCCGAAGCTCAAGAAGCAGGAGAAGCACACCATCGAGGTGGTGATCGACCGGCTCAGCGTCAAGCCGAGCGCCAAGCAGCGGCTGACCGACTCGGTCGAGGCCGCGCTGGGGCTCTCCGACGGCCTGGTGCTGCTCGACTTCGTCGACCTGGACGAGAGCGACCCGGCCCGGGAGCGCCGCTACTCCGAGCACCTGGCCTGCCCCAACGACCACCCGTTGGCGATCGAGGACCTGGAACCCCGGGTGTTCTCGTTCAACGCGCCCTACGGGGCCTGCCCGGAGTGCACCGGCCTGGGCACCAAGAAGGAGGTCGACCCGGAGCTGGTCGTCCCCGACCCGGAGCGCACCCTGCGCGAGGGCGCGCTGCAACCCTGGGCCACCGGGCACAACCTGGAATACTTCCTGCGCCTGCTGGAGGCGCTCGGCGAGAGCCAGCACTTCGACGTCGACACCCCGTGGCGGGCGCTGCCGGCGCGGGCCCAGAAGACGATCCTGCACGGCTCCGACGACCAGGTGCACGTGCGCTACCGCAACAAGTACGGCCGCGAGCGCTCCTACTACACCGGCTTCGAGGGCGTGGTGCAGTGGATCGAGCGCCGGCACACCGACACCGAGAGCGAGTGGTCGCGCGACAAGTACGAGGGCTACATGCGTGACGTGCCCTGCGCGGCCTGCGGCGGCACCCGGCTCAAGCCCGAGGTGCTGGCGGTCACCATCGCCGGCAAGAGCATCGCCGAGGTGTGCAACCTGTCGGTGGGCGAGGCGGCCGAGCTGCTCGCCGGCATCGCGCTGACCGACCGGCAGAAGATGATCGCCGAGCGGGTGCTCAAGGAGATCAACGCCCGGCTGCGGTTCCTGCTCGACGTCGGCCTGGACTACCTCTCCCTGGACCGGCCGGCCGGCACCCTGTCCGGCGGCGAGGCACAGCGCATCCGGCTGGCCACCCAGATCGGCTCCGGCCTGGTCGGCGTGCTCTACGTGCTCGACGAGCCGTCGATCGGCCTGCACCAGCGGGACAACCACCGGCTGATCGAGACCCTGCTGCGGCTGCGCGGCCTGGGCAACACGCTGATCGTCGTCGAGCACGACGAGGACACCATCCGGGTGGCCGACTGGATCGTCGACATCGGCCCCGGCGCGGGCGAGCACGGCGGCCGGATCGTGCACAGCGGCTCGGTGCCGGCGCTGCTGGACAATCCCGAGTCGGTGACCGGGGCGTACCTGTCGGGCCGGCGGGAGATCCCGACGCCGCAGCAGCGCCGGCCGCAGACGCCGGAACGCGAGCTGGTGGTGCACGGGGCACGCGAGCACAACCTGCGCAACCTGACCGTGCCGTTCCCGCTGGGCCAGCTCATCGCGGTCACCGGGGTCTCCGGCTCGGGTAAGTCGACGCTGGTCAACGACATCCTGTACGCGGTGCTGGCCAACCAGATCAACGGCGCGCGGCTGGTGCCCGGCCGGCACACCCGGGTCTCCGGGCTGGAACACGTCGACAAGGTGGTCGGCGTCGACCAGTCGCCGATCGGCCGTACCCCGCGCTCCAACCCGGCCACCTACACCGGGGTCTGGGACCACGTCCGCAAGCTGTTCGCCGAGACCACCGAGGCCAAGGTCCGGGGGTACGGCCCCGGCCGGTTCTCGTTCAACGTCAAGGGTGGCCGCTGCGAGGCGTGTTCCGGTGACGGCACCATCAAGATCGAGATGAACTTCCTGCCGGACGTCTACGTCCCGTGCGAGGTCTGCAAGGGTGCCCGCTACAACCGGGAGACCCTGGAGGTGCACTACAAGGGCAAGACCGTCTCCGACGTGCTGGAGATGCCGATCGAGGAGGCGGCCGAGTTCTTCTCCGCCATCCCGGCCATCCACCGGCACCTGCGCACGCTCAACGACGTGGGTCTGGGCTACGTCCGGCTGGGCCAGCCCGCGCCGACCCTGTCCGGCGGTGAGGCGCAGCGGGTCAAGCTGGCCTCCGAGTTGCAGAAGCGCTCCACCGGCCGCACGGTCTACGTGCTCGACGAGCCCACCACCGGCCTGCACTTCGAGGACATCCGCAAGCTGCTGATGGTGCTGGAGGGTCTGGTCGACAAGGGCAACACGGTGATCACCATCGAGCACAACCTCGACGTGATCAAGACGGCCGACTGGCTGATCGACATGGGCCCCGAGGGCGGCCACCGGGGCGGCACCGTGCTCGCCACCGGCACCCCGGAAGAGGTCGCCGAGGTCGCCGAGAGCCACACCGGGCAGTTCCTGCGTTCGGTGCTCAAGCTCGACGGGCAGGCCCGGGGCGCGAAAGCGGCGGTGACCCGGGCGGCCCGGGCCAACGGCGCGACGCCGAAGGCGCGTACCCGCAAGGTGCCGGCCGGGGCCCGCTGACCCGGCGGGTCGACGACCGGCCCGCCCACGCCTGCCCGCGCCGGGCGTCGCCGGTCGGCCCGGGTGCCGGCGGCGGCGTGCTGCGGGCCCGGTCGGTGGCGTGCCATGGGCCCGGTCGGTGGCGCGTCGGCCGGCTCAGCAGGGTGTTCCCGGGCGGCCGGGGTGAACCGTCGGGCACAGTGGTGCGTGTGCTCCAGTGAGCCGCGCAGGTCGACGACCGGCGGCAGCAGTCGAGAGAAAGGCCGGAGATGACAGACGACCAGGTGCCGACCGGGCCCGGTACGCAGACCCGACGTGCACTGCTGGCCGGGGCCGGCGCGGTGGGGGCGGCGGTCCTCCTGACCGCCTGCGGCGACGACTCCGGTGACGAGCCGGCCACCCCGGCCACCGGCGGACCGGCCGCGACCACCGGCGGGTCGGGTGCCGCCGCGATCGCCAAGACGGGTGACATCCCGGTCGGCGGCGGCCAGGTCTACGCCGCCCAGGATGTGGTGATCACCCAGCCGACGGCGGGGCAGTTCAAGGGGTTCGACCCGATCTGCACCCACCAGGGCTGCCCGGTGTCGAACGTCGACGGCGGGACGATCAACTGCACCTGCCACAACAGCAAGTTCGCCATCACCGACGGCGCGGTGAAGCAGGGGCCGGCTACCCAGCCGCTCGCCGCCAAGGAACTCAAGGTCGACGGCGACCAGATCTCGCTGGCCTGACCGGCACCGGCCGGCCCGGAGGACGACCTCCGGGCCGACCGGTCGGGTTCACTGCGGGTAGACCGCCATCTCCCAGATCGAGTAGCCGTACGTGGTGGCCCGGGTCACCCCGTGCATCCGCACGTACCGGGCGGTCGTGGTGGGGAAGGCCGCCACGTCGGTGCCGCCGTCGCCCGCCGTGGTCGACCACACCGTCCGCCAGGTCGACCCGTCGTTCGACACCTCGATCCGGTACGACCGGGCGTACGCCGACTCCCAGGCCACCGTCACCCGGCCCACCTGGCGGGCCGACCCGAGGTCGACGGTCAGCCACTGGTCGTCGGCCCAACTGCTCGCCCAGCGGGTGCCGAGGTCGGAGTCCACGGCCTTGGCCGCCCCGAAGAACAGCTCGCTGCCGGACGCGCTGACCGGCCGGCCGGCGGCCAGGTTGGTCAGATCGTCACCCCGCCGGGACGGGAACGACACCACCTGCTGGAAGGTGGGCCGGTTCTGCCAGGCGATGGTGGCGTGCTTGATCCCGCCCAGCGGCGACTGGATGATCGCGTCCGCGCACCACTGGTCACCGGCGGCGCAGCTCGCGTCCCCGGGGTACACCTGGGCCGCCGGGGTGGCCGCCGCCGTACGCAACGTGTCCAGCAGCACCTGCCGGCAGCCGGCCAGGTTCCCCGCGCCGCAGTAGCCCCGGCCCAGCCCGCCGCGCACCGGGTCGCCGAGCACCGCGCGCAGATCCTTGTCGACGTAGCCCCACCAGCCGTACTGGAAGGACGAGCCCTTGTGCGCCTGGGCCTCGTTGGCCGAGGTCGGCAGGTTGGACACGTCGCCCTGCTGGTGCCCGGAGGGGGACTCGTTGAGCTGGATCGCGTTGATCAGCGACTGGTAGAGGTCCGGGCCGAGCTGGTCGCGGAACATCCCCCGGACCAGCAGCGGCCACCAGGCGTCGAAGGTGCGGATCGCGTCGGCGTGCCGGTAGACCTTCGACCCCTTCGCCGTCTCCACCCGCAGCGCGCCGTCCTGCCGCCACGCCCTGAGCCGGCTGATCTCGGTGGCCAGCGTGGCGTCGGTGACGGGCTGGCTCTCCAGCACCCGGATCAGCTCGTCGAGCACCTCGGCCCCGCGCAGGTCGGTCAGGCCGGCCTGCTCGACCAGCGCGGTCAGCGAGCCCCGGTCGAACTTCCGGCCGGCCGCCAGGCCCGCCTTGAGCGGGCGGTCCAGCAGGTCGGCCCGGTGCACCGCGCCGAAGCTGTAGTTGCCGTCCGCGCCGCCGAAGTCCTTGGCCTGCTTGTTGTTCCAGCTGACGTAGTAGTCCTGGTTGACCGACCGGGGGTGGGCGGCCAGCGGGGCGTAGCTGGCGGTGTTCGTCGCCGGGTCGAAGCCCTGCCACTCGTAGGCCGGCTCGGCCTTCATCGGTAGGTTCGGGTTGGACCCGGCGGCCCGCACCGGGTTCAGCCCGGAGTTGAAGTACGCCGACTCGGTGGAGTTGACGTAGAACCAGTTGAACGCGTACTCGACGTTGTTGGCCGAGGCGACGAAGGCGTCCGCCGAGCCCATCTGGGTCGGGTCGTTGAACATCTGGAAGCCGATCGCCGAGTCGGCCTCGTGCCGGTAGGTGGAGCGCAGCTGGGTGAACGCGTGCGGTTTGCCGCCGACGGTGCCCCGCCAGGAGACCAGGCCGAGCTTCGTCCGCCAGGCCACCAGCTTGTACGACCCCTTGGCGGTGCCGTCGGCGAGGGTCGGACTCCACTTGTTGACGTGCGCGAGCTGCTCCATCGCCACGCACTGTCCCCGGTAGAGGTAGTGGTCGGCGGCGAGGGTGGGGGCGCTGCCGTCGGTGGTGCACAGCGGCACCGCGTAGGTGTCGGTGATGTCGTGGATCGACGAGGTGGCGCTCCAGGCGTAGTCCTGGCCCCGGCCGAGCAGCACGTAGAGGTTGAGACCGGCGAACGCCGCGCCCCGGGCGCTGATCCCCGGACCCTGCAACTCCTGCACCATCAGCAGCTGCGGGGAGAAGTAGCCGGTCTGCGGGCCGAAGACCGCGACCGGGTGCCCGGTGGCCGAGTTCGCGGCCGAGACCACCGCCGCGTTGGACATGCCCCGGTGCGCCGGGCTGATGGTCAGCCCGGACAGCGCGGCGGCCAGCTCACCGGACGCGCCCGCGCCGGTGGCACGGGCCGGGGCGGCGGTGCTGCCGGCGGAGCCGGTCGGGTCGGTGAAGATCGGCTCGACCCGGGCCGAGCCGGCGTCGGGCAGTGCCACGCTCGCCGCGTCCGGGGAGGCGTCGCCGTACGGGAAGCTCTGCCCGTCGTGCAGGGTCAGCACGGTCTCCGGGTCGTTCTGGTTGCGGAACGCCGTCCACACCTTGTCGCCCTCGGTGGCCCCGTACTTGGCGCGGGCGGCGATGCGCACCAGCGCGGACTGCATCTCGGTGCCGCCCCCGCCGCCGAACAGCCCGCCTACCACGCCGGCGATGGCGATCAGGTCGGTGAGCTGGAACGGCTCCGGGCCACCGGCGTTGGTGACCGCGTCCAGGTGGCCGGTGAGCACGTACTCGCCGGGGCAGTTGCGGGCGCCCATGCACACGCCGATGTAGGCGTTGATGCCGGCGATGTACTCCTGCACGTCGGCGTAGAGTTGCTGGCCGCGCGGCCCCTTGGCGCGCAGCGCCTCGATCTGCGCCTGGAGGTCCGCCTCGGTGTACGGCGAGTTGCGCCAGACGCTCTGCTCCAGGGCCCGGTTGCCGGGTGCGCCGCCGGCGAACGAGGTGAGGGTGCCCCGGCCGACGTGCCGCAGCAGGTCCATGGTGAACAGCCGGTCCTCGGCCCCGGCGTAGCCCGCGCCGTACATGGTGCCGCCCCGGGTGGTGCCGGTGACGTGCGGGACTCCGGTGGCCTTGTCCCGCAGGATGCGCACGTCGGAGCGGGGGGAGTAGTCGCGTTCGACCTGCCCCTGCGGGACGCCGAAGGAGGCGTCGTTGAAGAACGAGCCGATCTGTTCCTCGCGTAGCCCGGCATAGCCGTAGACCAGGTCGGCGTACCGGCCGAGCTGGTCGGCGGAGTGCCGGGGCAGGGTGCCGAGGGTCTGGTTGCCCAGCACCTCGACGAGGGTGGCGTTGCCGTTCTGGCCGGGCGGCAGGATGTCGCCGCACTCGCCGAGGCAGTAGTCCTCGGGGGCGAACGCGGCACGCGGGGTGGCGGCTTCGGCGGGTGTGGCGGGCGTCGCGGTGAGCAGGGCGGCGACGCTGATGCCGGCGGTCAGGCCGGCGAGCAGGCGGCGGACGGTGGGGGGACGGGGCATGGCGATCCTCCGATGAGGATGGGATCTTTACGTGAATAACATTCGGTTACCGGATGGTAATCTCCGTTCGTCGATATCGGAAGACGTCCATCGACCGGCGCGCGTCCGCCGGTCCTTCCGCTCCAGATTGGACCGTTCGATGAAGGTCGTCCGTCTGCTCGCGTCCGCGACGCTGCTCGCGGTCGCGCTCACCCCGGCCGGGCCGGCCGCCGCGTCGGCCGCCCCCGCCCCTGCCCCCGCCGGGACCGCCGCCGCCCCCACGTCCGGGGCGTTCTCCGTGCTCACCTACAACGTCGCCGGCCTGCCCGACATCCTGTCCAGCGGCGACCCGGCGACGAACACCCGGCCGATCGGCGAACGGCTCGGCGGGTACGACATCGTGCACGTCCAGGAGGACTTCAACTACCACGCCGACCTGTACGCCACCGACCGGCACCCGTACCGGACCCCGACCAGCGGGGGCGTGCCGTTCGGCAGCGGCCTCAACACGCTGTCCAACTACCCCTACAGCGACTTCGCCCGGGTGAAGTGGAACTCCTGCAACGGCACCGACTGCCTCACCCCGAAGGGCTTCACCGCCAGCCGCATCCGGTTGGCCGAGGGTGTCTACGTCGACTTCTACAACGCCCACCCGAACGCCGGCACCACCGACGCCGACCTGGCCGCCCGGCGGTCCAACCTCAACCAGCTCTCCGCGTACGTCGCCGCCAACTCGGCCGGCAACGCGGTGGTGCTGATGGGTGACCTGAACGTCCGCTACACCCGTACCGGTGACAACATCCGCGACCTGGTGGCGGCCAACGGCCTCACCGACGTCTGGGTGCAACAGGAACGGGCCGGCCAGCCGCCGGCCGCCGGTGACCCGGCGCTGGTCTGCGACGAGGCCAACGTGACCGACGCCTGCGAGGTGGTCGACAAGATCCTCTACCGGGGCAACAAGCTGGTCCGGCTCGCCCTTAACCGCTACCACAACGAGCACGCCCGGTTCCTCACCCCGGCCGGCGGCCCGCTGTCCGACCACTACCCGCACGCCGCCTGGTTCGACTGGACCCTCGCCCCCGACCTGCGGGCCAGCGACACCTGGGGCGGCCCGCACGGCACGCCGTTCACCGACGCCGACCGGGTCGGCCCGGCGGTGACCCGGGTCACCCTGCGCGGCGGCTCCCGGCTCGACGCCGTCGGCGTCGACCTCGCCGACGGCGGCCAGCTGCGCCACGGCGGCACCGGCGGGACCGAGACCGGCCTCACCCTGGCCCCCGGCGAGCGGATCACCCGGGTCACCCTGACCCAGGGGCAGAAGGACGGCCGGACCCGGATCTTCTCGGCCCGGCTCGACACCGATCAGGGCCGCACCCTCACCGCCGGTACGCCCACCTCGGCGGCGGTCACCTTCACCGCGCCTCCGGGCGGTCGGCTGGCCGGATTCTTCGGCCGCAGCGGCAGCGAGGTCGACCAGCTCGGCGTGATCTGGAGTGTCGGGGGCAACGGATAGTCTCGGTGCCGTGGCTGATCCCTCGACCTACCGCCCCGCGACCGGCACGATCCCCGAGTCCCCCGGGGTGTACCGGTTCCGCGACGGCACCGGCCGGGTGATCTACGTCGGCAAGGCGAAGAGCCTGCGCAGCAGGCTCAACTCCTACTTCGCCGACCCGTGGGGGCTGCACGACCGCACCCGGCAGATGGTCACCACGGCCGAGTCGGTCGACTGGGTCACGGTGGGCACCGAGGTCGAGGCGCTCCAGCTCGAATACACCTGGATCAAGCAGTACGACCCCCGGTTCAACGTCCGGTACCGCGACGACAAGTCGTACCCGTACCTGGCGGTGACCCTCGACGAGGAATACCCGCGGCTGCAGGTCATGCGGGGCGCGAAGCGCAAGGGCGTGCGGTATTTCGGGCCGTACTCGCACGCCTGGGCGATCCGCGAGACGCTCGACCTGCTGCTGCGGGTCTTCCCGGCCCGCACCTGCTCCGCCGGGGTGTTCAAGCGGGCCGGGCAGGTGGGCCGGCCGTGCCTGCTCGGCTACATCGGCAAGTGCTCCGCGCCCTGCGTCGGCACCGTCTCCGCCGAGGCGCACCGGGCGATCGTCGACAACTTCTGCGAGTTCATGGCCGGCCGCACCGACACCATGGTGCGCCGCCTCGAACGCGAGATGACCGAGGCCAGCGAGCAGTTGGAGTTCGAGCGGGCGGCCCGGCTGCGCGACGACGTGGCCGCGCTGCGCCGGGCCATGGAGAAGCAGACCGTGGTGCTCGGCGACGGCACCGACGCCGACGTCGTCGCCTTCGCCGACGACCCCCTCGAAGCCGCCGTGCAGGTCTTCCACGTCCGCGACGGCCGGGTACGCGGCCAGCGCGGCTGGGTGGTGGAGAAGACCGAGGAGCTGACCACCGGCGACCTGGTGCACCACTTCTGCACCCAGGTCTACGGCGGCGAGCAGGGCGAGGCCGACGTGCCCCGGGAACTGCTCGTCCCCGAGCTGCCCGCCGACGCCGAGGCGCTCGCCGACTGGCTCAGCACCCGCCGGGGCAGCCGGGTGTCGCTGCGGGTGCCCCAGCGCGGCGACAAGAAGACCCTGCTGGAAACGGTGGGCCGCAACGCGAAGGACGCGCTGGCCCGGCACAAGCTCAAGCGGGCCGGCGACCTGACCACCCGCAGCAAGGCGCTCGACGAGATCAGCGAGGCGCTCGGTATGCGTACCTCGCCGCTGCGCATCGAGTGCTTCGACGTCTCCCAGATCCAGGGCACCGACGTGGTGGCCAGCATGGTCGTCTTCGAGGACGGGCTGCCCCGCAAGAGCGAGTACCGCCGGTTCATCGTCCGGGGCGCCACCGACGACCTGTCGGCGATGTCCGAGGTGCTGCGTCGGCGCTTCGCCCGCTACCTCGACGCCCGCGCCGAGACCGGCGAGCTGGGCGAGGAGACCGCGTCCGACCCCGACCGCCCCGGCATCGACCCGACCACCGGCCGGCCGCGCAAGTTCGCCTACCCGCCGCAGCTGGTGGTGGTCGACGGTGGTGCCCCGCAGGTGGCGGCGGCGGCCCAGGCCCTGGCCGAGCTGGGCATCGACGACGTGGCGCTGTGCGGGCTGGCCAAGCGGCTGGAGGAGGTCTGGCTCCCCGACGACGACTACCCGGTCATCCTGCCGCGCACCTCCGAGGGGCTCTACCTGCTGCAACGCGTCCGGGACGAGGCGCACCGGTTCGCCATCACCTTCCACCGGCAGCGGCGTTCCAAGCGGATGACCGAATCGGCCCTGGACACCGTCCCCGGGCTGGGCGAGGTCCGCCGCAAGGCGCTGCTGCGGCACTTCGGCTCGCTCAAGCGGCTCTCCGCCGCCACCGTGGAGGAGATCGTCGAGGTGCCCGGGGTGGGCCGGCGCACCGCCGAGGCGATCCTCGCCGCCCTCGACGGCGACACCGCCCCCACCCCGACCGACTGACCCCTCCCACGCCGGCCCCTGTCCGGCCTGGCCCCTGTCCGGCCCTGTCCTGGCCCGACGGCTGGGCGTGATCGACTCAACGGGGGCGAAGTTGCGGTGTCCGGGCGCGGAGATACCGCACTATCGGCCCACAGGAGTGGGTCAACGGCGGCCGGGCCGTGAGCGGGCCGGTCGGGTCTGGTCGGAGTCGGTCGGGGGGTGAAGTTGCGGTGTCCGACAGGTGGGGATACCGCAACATCGGCCCACGGGAGTGGACCAAGGAGGGAGTCAGGGCTGGTCGGCGAGGACGGCGAGGATGGACTCGCCGTACTTGGCGAGCTTGTTCTCGCCGACACCGCTGATCCCCGACAACTCGGCCAGCGAGGTGGGGGCGTCGGTGGCGATCTGCCGCAGCGTCGCGTCGTGGAAGATCACGTACGCCGGCACGCCCTGTTCCTTGGCGGTGGCCCCCCGCCAGGCCCGCAGCCGCTCGAACAGCGACGAGGCCGCCGGGGACAGCTCGGCGACCACGGTGGCCGCGCCGCGTGGTTTCGCCGACCGGGCCGAGGCCACCTTCTCCGGCTCGCGGCGCATGGTCACCGTGCGGCGGCGACCTAGCACCTCCGCGCTGGCCTCGGTGAGCGCCAGCGTGCCGTAGTCGCCCTCGACCGCCAACAGCCCCTCGGCGAGCAGCTGCCGGACCACCCCGCGCCACTCCGCCTCGCGTAGCTCGGTGCCGATGCCGAAGGTGCTCAGCGCGTCGTGCCCGTACTGGCTGATCTTGTCGTTCTGCTTGCCGAGCAGGATGTCGACGCAGTGCCCGGCGCCGAAGCGCTGGTTGCGTTCCCGGTCCAGCCGGTAGACGGTGGACAGCAGCTTCTGCGCGGCCACCGTGCCGTCCCAGGTCTCCGGCGGGGTCAGGCAGGTGTCGCAGTTGCCGCAGTCGGCGGTGCCGGGCTGACCGAAGTATTCGAGCAGCTGCACCCGGCGGCAGCGGACCGTCTCGCAGAGCGCCAGCATGGCATCCAGGTGGGTGGCGAGGTTACGCCGGTGGGCCAGGTCGCCGTCCGACGTCTCGATCATCTTGCGCTGCTGCACCACGTCCTGCAGGCCGTAGGCGAGCCACGCCGTCGACGGCAGCCCGTCCCGGCCCGCCCGGCCGGTCTCCTGGTAGTAGCCCTCCACCGACTTGGGCAGGTCGAGATGGGCCACGAACCGGACGTCGGGCTTGTCGATGCCCATCCCGAAGGCGATCGTGGCGACCATGACCAGGCCGTCCTCGCGCAGGAACCGCTGCTGGTTGGCGGCGCGGGTGCCCGCGTCCAGGCCGGCGTGGTAGGGCAGCGCGGCGATCCCGTTGGCGACCAGGAACTCGGCGGTCTTGTCCACCGAGGCGCGGGACAGGCAGTAGACGATGCCGGCGTCGCCCGGGTGCTCGTCGCGTAGCAGGGCCAGCAGCTGCTTGCGCGGCTCCTTCTTGGGCACGATCCGGTACTGGATGTTGGGCCGGTCGAAGCTCGCCACGAAGTGCTTCGCCCCGGTGAGCTGGAGCCGGGTGGCGATCTCGGCCCGGGTGGCGCTGGTGGCGGTCGCGGTCAGCGCGATCCGGGGCACCGTCGGCCACCGTTCGTGCAGCATCGACAGGGCCAGGTAGTCGGGGCGGAAGTCGTGCCCCCACTGGGACACGCAGTGCGCCTCGTCGATGGCGAACAGGCCGATCCGCCCCCGGTCGAGCAGTTGCTGCACGCCCCGGGTGCCCAGCGCCTCCGGGGCGAGGTAGAGCAGGTCCAGGTCACCGCCGACGAATGCCTGCTCGACCGCGCGCCGGGCGGCGTAGTCCTGGGTGGAGTTGAGGAACCCCGCGCGGACGCCGACCGCCGTCAGCGCGTCGACCTGGTCCTGCATGAGGGCGATCAGCGGGGAGACGACCACCGCGACGCCGTCGCGGACCAGGGCCGGGACCTGGTAGCACAGCGACTTGCCGCCACCGGTGGGCATCAGCACCAGGGCGTCGCCACCGGCCACCACGTGGTCGATGACCTCCTGCTGGAAGCCCCGGAAGGCGTCGTAGCCGAAGACCCGGCGGAGCACGTCGAGGGCGTCGGAGGCACGCAGCTCGGTGGGGGAGGCCATCCGGGGAGTCTACGGACTCGCCCCGACACCGCCGTCCACGACGCCCCCCCCGTCGCCGAGCCTTCCCCGTCCTTCCCCGGACGGCGGCAGGCACCGCCCTGACGTCACCGGCGTCGATCCGCTGCGGTTGGATGGCCCGATGGCGGTACGCATCGACATCGACGCGCTCCGGGACGCGGCCGGGGCCGACGTCTGCGCAGCGGCGGACGAACTGACGGTCGCCGGCCAGCCGGCGGAGATCGACCCGGTCGGCGGCGGGGTGGCCGGGGTGATCCGCGCGACGGGACAGCCGCCGTACGAGGTCTGGGTGGGGGTCACGGCGGACGGCTTCACCGCCGAGTGCGACTGCGCCGCCGACACCGACCTGTGCGCGCACGCGGTGGCCCTGACCGCCGCCGCCCTGGCTGACGGCTTCGCGTGGTCCTCGACGGCCACCCCGCAGTCGACCTTGGCGGTCGACCCCCGGGTCGCGGAGCTGACCGTGCTCGCGCGTGCTCTGCCCGCGCGCCGGCTGGCGGCGCTGGTCGCCGAGTGGGCGGCCACGGACCCGGTGTGGGAGAGCACGCTGCGGGCGCAAGCCGGCCATTCCACCTCCCGCGCCACCGCCGAACACGACGGCAGCTAGGCGACCGGTCCGTCGCCGCCGGGGCATGGAGGTGGCGACATGCGTCTGCCGTTCGGCGGTATGCCTGTCCGTCATGTTTATGACGGACAGGCATACCGTTGTGCGCCAGGTAGTGCTCCGGATGCTGGTCGGATGCCGGGCCGGACCCACCGGGCGACCCGCCGCCGGGCGTGCCGGGATCGACGCCGCCCGCCGGGATAGAGTCGTCGACTGACCCTGTGCGGTAAGGGGCCCCGGGGGGCCCGCCGCCACGAAGCGGGAGTGGTGGGATGGTCGAGGCGCGGACAACCGGCGGGTACGTCGAGGGCGGCACGGCGGAGTCGGACACCACGCTGGTGGTCGTCACCGGTCTGTCCGGCGGTGGCCGCAGCACCGTCGCCCGCGCCCTGGAGAACGTCGGCTACTACGTGGTGGACAACCTGCCGCAGGCGCTGATGCTGGACATGGCCGAGCTGGCGATGAAGGCCGGCGGGGCGGCCCGGCGTACCGCGATGGTGCTGGACGTCCGGTCGAGGGCCTTCTCCACCGACCTGGCCGGGGCGATCCGGGAGCTCAAGGAACGCGGCTTCTCGCCCCGGGTGGTCTTCGTCGACGCCGACGACGAGGTGCTGATCCGGCGGTTCGAGAGCGTCCGTCGCTCGCACCCGTTGCAGGGTGAGGGGCGGCTGGCCGACGGGATCGCCGTCGAGCGGGCGCTGCTGGAGGAGGCCCGGGACCAGGCCGATGTGATCATCGACACCAGCCACCTCAACGTCAACCAGCTCCGTCGCCGGGTCGAGGAGTTGTTCGGCGGGGAGGACGCCCGTCGGCTGCGGCTCACCGTGCTCTCCTTCGGCTTCAAGTACGGGCTGCCGCCGGACGCCGATTTCGTGCTCGACGCCCGGTTCCTGCCGAATCCGTACTGGGTGCCCGAGCTGCGGGAACACACCGGTCGGGAGGCGGCGGTCAGCGCGTACGTGCTCGGCCAGGAGGGTGCGGACGCCTTCGTGGCCTCGTACGCCGACCTGGTCAACGCCACGACCGCCGGGTTCGAACGGGAGGGCAAGCGGTACCTGACGGTCGCCGTCGGCTGCACCGGCGGCAAGCACCGCAGCGTGGCGATCGCCGAGGAGTTGGCCGAGCGGCTGCGCCAGTCGGGGCTGGCCGCCAACGCGCAGCACCGGGACCTGGGGCGGGAATGACGGCGACGTCGGTGGTCGCCTTCGGCGGGGGACACGGCCTGTCCGCCTCGCTTCGGGCGCTGCGGCACTGCGCCGGGGAACTCGAACTGGACATCACCGCCGTGGTCACCGTCGGCGACGACGGCGGCTCCAGCGGCCGGCTGCGCGCCGAACGCGGCGGCCTGCCCCCGGGGGACCTGCGGCAGGCCCTGGTCGCGCTGGCCGGGGACCATCCGGCCACCCGGCGCAGCGCCGGGCTGTTCCAGCACCGGTTCGCCGGCGACCCCCGCGACGGGCTGGCCGGTCACGCGGTGGGCAACCTGGTGCTCTGCGGCCTGATGGAGCAGCTCGGCGACCCGGTGGCCGCGCTCGCGCACGCCGGGGCGATGCTCGGCGCGGTCGGCCGGGTGCTGCCGATGTCCGCCCAGCCGGTGGACATCGAGGCCCGGGTCCGCGGGACGGACCCGACCCGCCCCGACGAGGTGAGCACCGTGCGCGGCCAGCACCAGGTGGCGGTGACCACCGGCACGGTGGAGGCGCTGCGGATCACCCCGGACGCCCCGGTGGCCTGCGCGGAGGCGGTGGCCGCGGTCGGCGGGGCGGACTGGTTGATCTTCGGGCCGGGGAGTTGGTACACCAGCGTCCTGCCGCACCTGCTGGTGCCGGGGCTGGCCGAGGCGATCGTGACCAGCCCGGCCCGGCGGCTGGTCACCCTCAACCTGGCCGCCGAGCAGGAGACCCTGGGGCTCTCGGTGGCCGACCACCTAGCCGCCCTGCGCTGGTACCTTCCGCAGCTCACCGTGGATTACGTGGTGGCCGACTCCAAGGCGGTGGGTGATCCCGAACCGGTCGGGCGTGCGGCAGAATCGCTGGGTGCCCGGTTGGTCCTCGCCCCGGTCGCCGTCGACGACGGCACACCCCGTCACGATCCGGCCGCCCTGGCCGCGGCACTGGTGCCTGTCCTGGGCTCCGATCGTTAAGCACGTACGTAATCACCGGCGACACGCCGGTACCGGTCCGTGAGGGGGCGCACAATGGCGATGACGGCTGCGGTCAAGGACGAGCTGAGCCGGGTCGACGTGCCCAAGCCGTGCTGCCGGCGGGCGGAGATGGCCGCGCTGCTGCGGTTCGCCGGTGGGCTGCACATCGTCTCCGGTCGGGTGGTGGTGGAGGCCGAGCTGGACACCGGGGCGGTGGCCCGCCGGCTGCGTCGGGAGATCGCCGAGGTCTACGGCTATCCCAGCGAGATCCACGTGCTCGCCTCCGGTGGGTTGCGCAAGGGCAGCCACTTCATCGTCCGGGTGGTCAAGGACGGCGAGGCCCTCGCGCGGCAGACCGGCCTGCTGGACGTCCGGGGCCGGCCGGTACGCGGCCTGCCGCCGCACGTGGTGGCGGCGAACGTCTGCTGCGCGGTGTCGGCCTGGCGGGGCGCGTTCATGGCGCACGGCTCGCTGACCGAGCCGGGCCGCTCCAGCGCGCTGGAGATCACCTGCCCGGGTCCGGAATCGGCGTTGGCCCTGGTCGGCGCGGCCCGCCGGATCGGCATCACCGCCAAGAACCGCGAGGTGCGCGGGGTGGACCGGGTGGTGGTCAAGGACGGCGACGCGATCGCCGCGCTGCTCACCCGGATCGGCGCCCACTCCAGCGTGCTGGCCTGGGAGGAGCGCCGGGTCCGCCGCGAGGTGCGGGCCACCGCCAACCGGCTGGCGAACTTCGACGACGCCAACCTGCGCCGCTCGGCGCGGGCCGCGGTGGCCGCCGCCGCCCGGGTCACCCGGGCGTTGGAGATCCTCGCCGACGACGCCCCGAACCACCTCACCTCGGCCGGTCAGCTCCGGCTGGAGCACCGGCAGGCGTCGCTGGAGGAACTGGGCGCGCTGGCCGACCCGCCGTTGACCAAGGACGCGATCGCCGGGCGGATCCGCCGGCTGCTGGCGCTGGCCGACAAACGGGCCCGTGACCTGGGCATCCCGGATACCGAAG
Source organism: Micromonospora sp. S-DT3-3-22 (assembly GCF_015354745.1). Classification (NCBI taxonomy): domain Bacteria; kingdom Bacillati; phylum Actinomycetota; class Actinomycetes; order Micromonosporales; family Micromonosporaceae; genus Micromonospora; species Micromonospora sp. S-DT3-3-22. Next base: position 8,476 of record NZ_JACGMO010000083.1, on the reverse strand, counting down.
CGGCCGTCACGCCGGACATGCTCGTGGTCTGATAGGACGGTGGGCCGCCATCCCGCGGGCGCGGGCGCGTGCGAGGCACGGGCCGGCGGGCGTGACGTGCCCCGGGTCGGGTGGGTGGGGCGTGCCGTGCCGTCGACCCGACGGGGTCACCACCCGCCGCATCGCGGCGGGGCACGCTCGGATAGGGTCGATGGGTACGGCAAGGGGGCCGGCACAGGCACTCCTCGCCGTGCACGCCGCCTCGGGCGGTCAGGTCCTCCCAGACCGTGGCGGGGTGGCCGAGACGAATCGTCAACGGCCGGCTCACCGGCCGGCGCACACACCTCCGCCGGCCCGGTTCTGACGTCGGCGGACCAGAACGCGAGGAGATGGGACCTGTGACCATCCGGGTTGGCATCAACGGCTTCGGCCGCATCGGCCGTAACTTCTTCCGGGCCGTGCTGGCGTCCGGCGCCGACATCGAGGTCGTCGCCGTGAACGACCTGACCGACAACGCGACGCTCGCCCACCTGCTCAAGTACGACAGCATCCTCGGTCGCCTGCCGCACGAGGTCAAGGCCACCGCCGACGAGATCACCGTCGGTGGCAAGACCATCAAGGCGTACGCCGAGAAGGACCCGGCGAAGCTGCCGTGGGGCGACGCCGGCGTGGACGTCGTCATCGAGTCCACCGGTTTCTTCACCGACGCCACCAAGGCCAAGGCGCACGTCGACGGCGGGGCCAAGAAGGTCATCATCTCCGCCCCGGCGAAGAACGAGGACGTCACGGTCGTCATGGGCGTCAACCACGACCAGTACGACCCGGCCAAGCACACCATCATCTCGAACGCGTCGTGCACCACGAACTGCCTGGCCCCGATGGCGAAGGTCCTCCAGGACACCTTCGGCATCGAGAAGGGCCTGATGACCACGATCCACGCGTACACCCAGGACCAGAACCTCCAGGACGCGCCGCACAAGGACCTGCGTCGGGCCCGCGCCGCCGCGCTGAACATCGTCCCCACCTCGACCGGTGCCGCCAAGGCGATCGGGCTGGTGCTGCCGGTGCTCAAGGGCAAGCTGGACGGTTACGCGCTGCGGGTGCCGATCCCGACCGGCTCGGCCACCGACCTGACCGTCGAGGTCGGCCGGGAGACCACCGTGGACGAGGTCAACGCCGCGATCAAGGCCGCCGCGGACGGCCCGCTCAAGGGCATCCTGGTCTACAACGAGGACCCGATCGTCTCGTCCGACATCGTCACCGACCCGGCGTCGTGCATCTTCGACGCGCCGCTGACCAAGGTCATCGGCAACCAGGTCAAGGTCGTCGGCTGGTACGACAACGAGTGGGGCTACTCCAACCGGCTCGTCGACCTGGTCAAGCTGGTGGGTTCCTCGCTGTGAGTGCGAGGAGTGAGCTTGCGAGCCCCGCAGTCACGAACGGAGAGTTAGCTCTGTGAGCATCCGCAACCTCGACGACCTGCTCGCCGAGGGGGTGTCAGGTCGGCGCGTGCTGGTGCGCGCCGACCTGAACGTCCCGCTCGACAAGCAGACCGGGGAGATCACCGACGACGGCCGGATCCGGGCCGTCCTGCCCACCCTGGGCGCGCTGGTGCAGGCCGGGGCGAAGGTCGTGGTCTGCTCGCACCTGGGTCGTCCGAAGGGCGCCCCGGACCCGCAGTACAGCCTCCGCCCGGTCGCCGGGCGGCTCGGTGAGCTGCTCGACGCGCCGGTGCACTTCGCCACCGACACCGTCGGCGAGTCCGCCCGCGCCACCGTGGACGCGCTGGCCGACGGCCAGGTGGCCCTGCTGGAGAACCTCCGCTTCAACAAGGGGGAGACCAGCAAGGACGACACCGAGCGGGGGGCCTTCGCCGACCAGCTCGCCGCGTTCGGCGAGGCGTACGTGGACGACGCGTTCGGCGCGGTGCACCGCAAGCACGCCAGTGTCCACGACGTGCCGGCCCGGCTGCCGCACGTCGCCGGCCGGCTGGTGCTGCGCGAGGTGGAGGTGCTGTCCCGGCTGACCGGTGAGCCGGAGCGCCCGTACGTGGTGGTGCTCGGCGGTTCCAAGGTCTCCGACAAGCTGGCGGTCATCGAGGCGCTGCTGCCGAAGGTCGACCGGCTGCTCATCGGTGGCGGGATGTGCTTCACCTTCCTCAAGGCCCAGGGCCACGAGGTGGGCACCTCGCTGCTGGAGGAGGAGATGGTCGAGACCTGCGGCAACCTCCTGGCCCGTGCCGACGGCAAGATCCTGCTCCCGGTCGACGTGGTGGCGGCCGACGCCTTCGCCCCGGACGCCGCGCACGACACGGTGCCCGCCGACGGCATCCCCAGCCACCGGCTCGGCCTGGACATCGGCCCGGAGACGGTGGCCGGCTTCACCGCCGCGCTGTCCCAGGCGAAGACGGTCTTCTGGAACGGCCCGATGGGCGTGTTCGAGATGCCGGCCTTCGCCAACGGCACCCGCGGGGTCGCCGAGGCGATCACCAAGACCGACGCGTTCACCGTGGTCGGTGGCGGTGACTCGGCGGCGGCGGTCCGGGCGCTCGGCCTGGACGAGTCGTCGTTCGGTCACATCTCGACGGGTGGCGGCGCTTCCCTGGAATACCTGGAGGGCAAGACCCTCCCCGGCATCGCGGCCCTGGAGAACTGATGGCGAGCGTCACCCGCCGGCCGCTGATGGCCGGCAACTGGAAGATGAACCTCAACCACCTCGAGGCCAACCTGCTGGTGCAGAAGCTGGCCGCGAGCCTCACCGAGCAGCAGCTCACCGCCGTCGAGACGGTGGTCCTGCCGCCCTTCACCGACCTGCGCACCGTGCAGACGGCGGTGGACGGCGACAAGCTGCTGATCGGCTACGGCGGGCAGGACCTGTCGCCGTACCAGTCCGGCGCGTACACCGGGGACATCTCCGGGGCGATGCTGGCCAAGCTGGGCTGCACCTACGTGGCGGTCGGGCACTCGGAGCGGCGGCAGTACCACTACGAGGACGACGCGATCGTCAACGCGAAGGTGGCCGCCGCGCTGGCCAACGGGCTCACCCCGATCCTGTGCATCGGTGAGGGCCTGGAGATCCGCGAGCAGCTGCGGCACGTCCCGCACTGCTGCGACCAGCTCGACGGCGCCCTGAAGGGGCTCACCGCCGAGCAGGTCACCAAGGTCGTGGTCGCCTACGAGCCGGTCTGGGCGATCGGCACCGGCAAGACGGCCACCCCGGAGGACGCCCAGGAGGTCTGCGGGGAGGTCCGCAAGCGGCTGGTCGAGACCTACGACCAGGGCACCGCCGACCAGGTCCGGATCCTCTACGGCGGCTCGGTGAAGTCGTCCAACGTCGCGTCGATCATGTCCCAGCCGGACGTGGACGGGGCGCTGGTGGGCGGGGCCAGCCTCGACGCCGAGGAGTTCGCGAAGATCTGCCGCTTCCCGGAGCACACGGTCGCCTGATCGCTCGCTATTCTTGACTCCGCCCGTCCACCGGTCGGTGCCGCCGTGCCCGATCTGTCCGGGCGAGGATCGTAACGAGAGGACTGACCCCAGCCATGCCGATCTGGTTCGCATACACGTTGATCGTGTTGCTGGTCATCACGAGCGTTCTGCTCACCATGCTCATTCTGCTGCACCGGGGTAAGGGCGGCGGGCTGTCGAGCATGTTCGGCGGCGGGGTCAGCTCCAGCCTGGCCGGCTCGTCGGTGGCCGAGAAGAACCTGGACCGCTACACCGTCCTGGTGAGCATCGTCTGGTTCGCCTGCATCGTCGGGCTCGGCCTCTGGCTCCGGCTCCAGCTCAACAGCGGGTCCTGAGCGACACGATCAGGTCGTACAATCTGCGCGCGGTCCGTCACGGACCGCGCGCAGTTGTTTTCTCCGCCACGTCGTCCACCGCCCGCCTCAGGCGGTGGTCCCCTCCGACGACAGGAGCGAGTGTGCCCAGTGGCAACGTCATCCGCGGTTCACGGATCGGATCGGGGCCGGAACGCCCCACCGAACGGTACGAGCCGGCCCCCCGCCGCGCGGTCACCTACTGGTGCCGCAACGACCATGTCACCGAGATCCGGTTGGCGTTGGACGCCGAGGAGCCGGCCGTCTGGGACTGTCCGCGCTGCGGCCTGCCCGCCGGCCAGGACGCGCAGAACCCGCCCGGACGTACCCGTCCCGAGCCCTACAAGACCCACCTGGCGTACGTGAAGGAACGGCGTACCCCGGAGGAGGGGGAGGCGCTGCTGGCCGAGGCGCTGGCCGCGCTGCGCCGCCGGGGCCTCACGGTCAGCCCGCACAAGGTCGGCCCCGACTACATCGACCCCGGCTATCATGCGCTCGCCGCCGGCCGCCCCGGCCGCAACCTCGACCCGTGGCTGGTCGGGGAGGAGTTGATCGCCCCGCTGCTGCGGCACGGCGCGAGCGTGCCCACCCCCGCCGACGTCGCCGTGGTCGAGGGGGTGATGGGGCTGCACGACGGCGCGGTCGGCCGGGGCGGCTACGCGTCCACCGCGCACGTCGCCACGCTCGTCGACGCGCCGGTGCTGCTGGTCCTGGACACCACCGCGCAGGGCCGGTCGGCCGCCGCGCTGGTGCTCGGCATGCGCGCCTTCGACCCGGCGGTACGCGTCGGCGGGGTGATCCTCAACCGGGTCGGCTCGCCCCGGCACGAGACCCTGCTGCGCGACGCGCTCGCCGAGGTGGGCGTACCGGTGCTGGGGGCGGTGACCCGGGCCGTCGAGGTGGCCGCGCCGGCTAGGCACCTGGGGCTGGTGCCGGTCGCCGAACGGGCACCGGAGTCACTGGCCGTCGTCGACGCGCTCGCCGGGCTGGTCGAGGCCACCGTCGACCTCGACGCCGTGCTCGACCTGGCGCGCAGCGCCCCGCCGCTGACCGTGGACGGCTGGGACCCGGCCGCCGCCGTCGGGGGCCCGGCCGGCGGGCACCGTCCGGTGGTCGCGGTCGCCGCCGGTGCGGCCTTCACCTTCTCGTACGCCGAGACCGCCGAACTGCTCACCGCCGCCGGGGCGATCGTGGCCCCGTTCGATCCGCTGGCCGACCCGGCCCTGCCCGCCGGCACCCGGGCCGTGGTCATCGGCGGCGGCTTCCCCGAGGTGCACGTCGAGGCGTTGAGCGACAACACCGGGCTCCGCGCCGAGTTGGCCGGCTTCGCCGGGCCGGTGGTCGCCGAGTGCGCCGGGCTGCTCTACCTCGGCCGCTCCCTGGACGGGGTGCCGATGTGCGGGCGGCTCGACCACCACGCCCGGATGACCGGCCGGCTCACCCTCGGCTACCGCGACGCGGTCGCCACCACCGACTCCCCGGTCCACGCTGCCGGTGAGCAGGTACGCGGCCACGAGTTCCACCGCACCGTCACCGACCCCGGGCACGGCGACCGGCCCGCCTGGCGGTGGGACGGCACCGCCCACGGCTTCGTCACCGGGCAGGTGCACGCCTCTTACCTGCACACCCACTGGGCGGGTCACCCCCGGGCCGCCCGCCGCCTGGTCGAGGCGGCGGCCCGGTGACCGGCACCGGGGCGGACCACCCGCCCGCCGCCGACGCCGAAGCGGGCCGGGCCGCGCCGACGGAACCCCCGACGCTGACCGGGGTGGGGGTCGGGCCGGGGGACCCGGAACTGCTCACCCTCAGGGCGGTGCGGGTGCTGACCGAGGCCGACCTGGTGGTCGTACCGGTGCTGGACCGGCTGGCGGCGGACCCGGCGACGCCCCCCGGCCGGGCCGAGACGACGGTCCGCGCGCACGTGCCGGCGGACCGGCTGCGCCGGCTGCCGTTCGCCCTGGAGGACCGGGGCGGGGTGACCGCGCGCCGGGAGGCCGCCTGGGACGCCGCCGCCCGCGCCGTCGTCGACGCGTTCGACGCCGGGGCCCGCTCGGTCGCGTTCGCCACCATCGGCGACCCCAACGTCTACTCCACCTTCACCTACCTGGCCGACGGGGTCCGCGCGCTGCGGCCGGCGGTACGGCTGCGCACCGTGCCCGGCGTCACCGCCATGCAGGAGCTGGCCGCCCGCAGCGGCGTCCCGCTGTGCCAGGGGCGGGAGCCGCTGACCCTGCTGCCGGCCACCGCCGGCCCGACGCCGGTCGCCGCCGCCCTCGCCGGGCCCGGCACCGTGGTGGTCTACAAGGGCTGGCGGCGGCACCGGGAACTCGTCGACGAGCTGCGCCGGCACGACCGGCTCGACGACGCGGTGCTCGGCTGCGGCCTCGGCCTGCCCGACGAACGGATCGGGCCGGTCGGCCCGGACGACGAGCTGCCCTACCTGTCGACGCTGCTGGTCCCGGCCCGCCGGGACCGGCGGGGAGGAAAACTGTGACGTCCACCGGAAAGGTGTGGTTCGTGGGGGCCGGGCCCGGTGCCGCCGACCTGCTCACCCTGCGCGCCGCCCGGGTGATCGCCGACGCCGACGTGGTGATCTGGGCGGCCAGCCTGGTGCACGCCGACGTGCTGGCCCACGCCCGCGCCGACGCCGAGATCGTCGACTCGTCGCAGCTGCCCATCGAGGGGGTGCTGCCGCTGTACCGGCGGGCCGCCGCCGACGGGCTCACCGTGGCCCGCATCCACTCCGGCGACCCGGCGCTGTGGGGTGCCGTGCAGGAGCAGCTCGACCTGTGCCGGGCCCTCGACCTGGCCGTGGAGATCGTCCCCGGGGTCTCCTCGTTCACCGCCGTCGCCGCGATCGTCGGCCGGGAACTGACCATCCCCGAGGTGGCCCAGTCGGTGATCCTCACCCGGCTGGAGGGTGGCAAGACGCCGATGCCGGCGGGGGAGCGGGTGCGCGACTTCGCCCGGCACGGCACCACCATGGCGTTGTTCCTGTCCGCCGCCCGCGCCGGGCAGGCCCAGACGGAACTGCTCGCCGGGGGCTACCCGGCCGACACCCCGGTCGTGGTGGCGTACCAGGCGACCTGGCCGGACGAGCTGGTGGTGCGGTGCGCCCTCGGCGACCTGGCGGCCACCGTGAAGGAACACCGGTTGTGGAAGCACACCCTGTTCCTGGTCGGGCCGGCGCTCGCCGCCACCGGCACCCGTTCGCACCTCTACCACCCCGGGCACTTCCACACCTTCCGCCGGGCCGAGCCGGCCGCCCGCGCCGAGCTGCGCCGGTCCCGGGCCGCCGTGGAGGACGCCACCCCGTGACGTACGCCGAGCCGCCGCTGCGCGAGCCGGACCTGCCGCGTACCGCGAAGGTCCGGCCGGTGGCGTTGCGTACCGGCTGGACCACCGGCGCGTGCGCGACGGCGGCGGCGAAGGCGGCGGTGACCGCCCTGCTCACCGGCGTGCCCCCCGGGGAGGTGGAGATCGGGCTGCCCGCCGGCCGGCGGGTGACCTTCCCGGTGGCCCGCTGCGACCTGACCGTCCGGCCCGAACCGACGGCGGAGGCGGTCGTGGTCAAGGACGCCGGGGACGACCCGGACGTCACCCACGGCGCGCACCTCACCGCCACCGTCGGCTGGCGGCCCCGGCCCGGCCTGGACCTCGCCGGTGGGGTCGGCGTCGGCACCGTCACCCGCCCCGGGCTCGGCCTCGCCGTCGGCGGGCCGGCCATCAACGACACGCCCCGCCGGATGATCGGCCAGGCCGTCGCCGAGGTGGTCGACCTGACCGAGGTGGGGGTGCGGGTGGTGATCAGCGTGCCGGGCGGTGAGGTGATGGCCCGCAAGACCACCAACCGGCGGCTCGGCATCGTCGGCGGCATCTCCATCCTCGGCACCACCGGCATCGTCCGGCCGTTCTCCACCGCCTCCTGGCGGGCCAGCGTGGTGCAGGCGGTGCACGTGATGGCCGCCCAGGGGGAGCGGACCGTGGTGCTGTGCACCGGCGGGCGCACCGAACGGGCCGCCCGGGCGCTGCTGCCGGAGCTGCCGGAGGTGTGTTTCGTCGAGGTCGGCGACTTCACCGGCGCGGCCGTCACGGCCGCCGTCGGCGACGCGATGACCGGGGTGGTCTTCGTCGGGATGGCCGGCAAGCTGGCCAAACTCGCCGCCGGCATCCTGATGACCCACTACACCCGGTCGAAGGTGGACCTGTCCCTGCTCGGCGCGGTCACCGCCGAGGCCGGCGGCGACGCCGACCTGGTCGCGGCGGTGCTGGCGGCCAACACCGGCCGGCACGCCTACGAGCTGTGGGAGGCCGCCGGGCTGCTGCGCCCCGCCGGTGACCTGCTCTGCGACCGGGTCCGCCAGGTGCTGCGCCGCTTCGCCGGGCCGGCGCTCACCGTCGACGTGGCGATGGTCGACTTCACCGGCGACCACCTGGTCGCCTCCTCCGGCCGGTGGCCGGCGTGACCGGGCCCGAACCGGTCGTGGTGCTGGGGATGGACGCGGCCGGCCGGCCGCCGCCCCCGCCGGCGCTGGCCGCCCTGGCCGGGGCCGGGCTGGTCGTCGGCGAACGGCAGCAGCGCCAGCAGGGCCAGCACCAGACCGGCCTGCAGCGGCAGCAGCCAGGACCGGGACTGGCCGTGCCGGCGGGAGCCGTACCCGTCGATCAGCGGAGCCC
>NZ_JACGMO010000082.1:0-33513 GCF_015354745.1 Micromonospora sp. S-DT3-3-22 | reverse complement strand
ACAGGTACCGACCCATCTCGGTCACGTCGTAGACACCGGTCGCCGTACTCGACAGCACTCCGGCGACCGACAGGTGGTACAGCAGCCGCCCCACGACATCCCGGTCGGCTCGCAGCGCCTCGGCCAGCGCCTCGGTGCCGACGGCCAGCCGGGTCGCGCCCCCGAGCGACCAGGGGGCACATCCGGGTGGCCCGGTCGTCCCGCAACCCCGGGTGTACGGCCGGCCGGCCCGCCCGGAGCCGCCGGAGGAGGCCGACGAGTCGGACCCCCGCCGGCCCGAGCAGCACGATGCCCGGTTCGCCGACCAGGACCGCACCCGGTTCGACGGCCCCGAGCAGCCCCGCTTCGACGAGCCGGAACGGCAACGCTTCGACGACCAGGACCGGACCCGGTTCGACGGTCCCCGCTTCGACGAGCCGGAGCGGCAGCACGGCTTCGGCGGTGACGCACCGTCGTCCGCGCCGCCGGCCGCCCCGCCCGCGTTCGGCGGCGGCATCCCCGCCTTCGCCGACGCGGCGGGTAGCAACCGGCCGATGAACGGCACCCGTCCGCACGGGCCGGCGGACCGGCCGGCCGAGCCGTTCGGGGCCGGCCCGACCAGCGGCGCGCCGGCCGGTGCCGCACCGGTGCCGGGGTACGGCCACCCGGCGCACGACCCGGCCCACGGCGGGTACGCCTCACCGTTCCCGCCCGCCGGGCAGCAGTTCGGGCCGGGCGGCCAGCAGTTCGGGTCGGGCGGTCAGCCGTCCGGCTCCACCGGTTGGCCGGGTGAGCCGGAGCAGGAGCAGGGGCGTTTCGACGCGTTCAAGCCGGAGGCCGAGCCGGAGCAGAAGGCCGAGCAGCCCACGCCGAAGGTACGCAACGGGCGGGTGCTGGCCCTGGTGCTGATCGTGGCGGTGCTGATCCTGGCCGTCCCGCTGGGCCTGCTGATGCTCCTCGGCAAGATCGGCTCGGACGACGCCAAGCCGGCCCCGTTCAACCCGGCCGTCGGTTCCTGCGTCAAGCAGTCCGGCACCGGCGCGAGCGCGGCGAGCTGCGACGAGCAGGGTGCCTTCACGGTCGTCTCCAAGGTGGACGCCAAGGAGAAGTGCGCCGACCCGGCCCAGCCGCACGTGGTGTTGCAGGGCGGCGGGGTCGACCGGGTGCTCTGCCTGAAGCCGGCCGGCCAGTAACGGCTGTACCGACACGGCGGGGACCCGGGCGGACCGGGTCCCCGCCGTCGGTGTTTCGGGCCGTGCGGACTGGGCAGTCTAAGAGGACATTGACGTAGCCCGAGGAGGTCACCCCATGGCAGGCAACGAGAACGAGGTCAACCGCAGCGCTCGCAGCGGACGCTTCGTCACGGAGGGCACCACCGAGCGGGACCCCCGGCACACGACCACCGAGCAGGTCGGCAACGGCGGGGACCAGGAGGTCCACCGCAGCGCGAGCACCGGCCGTTTCGTCACCGGGACCACCGCCGAGCTGCACCCGTCGACGACCGAGACCCAGCACGTCTGACCGACGAGCCCACCACTGCCCTCCGCGCCGGTGCGGAGGGCAGTGTCATGTCCGGGCACCGAGCTGCACGCACGGGGTACGCGCGCTGGCCAGGACGCTGCTGTTGTCGGCCACGGTGATGTCGACGGTGACCGACACGCAGCCCCGCGTGGTCCGCAGCACGTTGCCGAACACGCTGTACACCTGACTCTTGATCATGAACGGGTAGTCGAACCGGCTGGCCGCGCCGTCGACGGGGCGGGTGGCCGCCAAGCGGATGGTCGCCCCGGTCGGCACCCGCTCGGTGGAGACGAACAGCGGCCAGGCCGCCTGGCAGCGCGGGGAGTAGCGCAGGGTCAGGCTGCCGTAGGTGGGCTGCGTCGGGTCGGGGTCGGGCACCGGGACGGTTTCCGCGCTGACGGCGTCCACCTGGCAGCGTTCCTCCTGCGGGTCGGCCCCGTCGGCGACCGGCGCGCCGCCGGTGGCTGCGGCGTCGGTGGGTGCCGGGCCGGACGCGTCGACCGCCCGCTCCGAGGGCCGGTTCGTCCGGGGCTCCCGGTCGGCGATCATCGGTACGACCGAGCCGGCGACGAGCACGGTGACCCCGGCTGCGGCGACCAGTGCCCACCGGGGCACCGGTGCACGTCGACCCGGTGACGGTGGGGCCTCCGGTGTGGACCGTTGCGGCGGTCCGGCTGCCGGCCCACCGGGGGCGGGTCCGGTGGCCTGGTCCGGTGCGGCCTCCCGGTGCCACCGGTCCCGCCAGGCCGCCTCGTCGCCGCCGCAGGCCCGGACGAAGGCCAGGGTCAGCTCCAGCGACGGCAGGCGGGCACCGGACAGCACCCCCGCCAACGCGGTGTGCGAGTAGTGGGCGGTCGCCGCCATCCTGCGCAGTGACGGCTGTCCGGCATCGCGCCGCAGCCGGGCGAGATCAGCGACGAACTGGTGGTGCCGGGCATCGCCGGAAACCTGCTCGCCGACTCGTCCGCTTCGACCCGTCATGGACCCTCCCCTGCGTGTAAACCCTGGTGTCAACGCACGTCAAGCCAGTGCTTTACAGGCGGGTGCCACGACAGGATCGACCCCGGAGCAGCCACCCGCCGGATAGGTGCCGGTGAATATGATCTCACGGCGAGCGTCGGGCCTGACACGCATCCGTTCGGCTCGAAATCGACGTTCGCCCCGGGGATACCGGACCGCACGGAGCACCGTCCGACGGGTACGCCGCACCACTGCCGGTGCGGCGCCGACCTCTCGACAGGAGAACCGCGTGTACCAGCCGAACGGCTCGAACCCCCCGGGCCGCACACCCCGCCGAGCACTGCCGAGGTTCGTCGTACGGGTCCTCGCCGCCTGCGGCGTCACGGCGATGGTCCTGGTGGGCACGGCCGCACCGTCGTTCGCCGGGATCACCGGCTACAGCGTCGCCGGTACGGGCGGTGCCGGCCTGATGGTGCGCACCAGCCCGTACGACGCGAGCGCCGGTACGGTGGCCGTCCTCGGCGACGGCACCGGGTTCACGGCCGAGTGCGCCGTACGCGGACGCAACATCTCCGGCAACTCGGTCTGGCACCGGATCAGCGCCCCGGCCAGCGGCTGGATCAGCGACTACTACACCAACACGCCGGGGTTCAACCAGTACCTGCCCAACGAGCCGGAGTGCACCACCACCCCGCCGCCGACCGGCACCCGCGAGGACCGCGCGCTGGCCTGGGCCCGGTCGGTCATCGGCCAGGCGTACACCAATGGGGACCTGGGTGACTCCAACCACCAGTGGGACGGCTGGTGCGACAACTTCGTCGGGCACGCCTACGGTCGGGCCGCCAGCGGTTACGCGTCCGCCATCGTGCACTACAACTCGCTGTACTCGCGTGGCCTGATCCGCACCACGGGTACCCCGCCGGCCGGCGCGCTGGTCTTCTACGCCGCCGCGTCGATCAACGGGTACTACGGCCACGTGATGCTCTCCGAGGGCAACGGCAACTACATCACCTCGGCGGCCACCGTCCGTCGCGTCTCGCAGAGCTGGCCCGGTGCGCCGTACCTCGGCTGGTCCTACGCCGACCCGGAGTGGACCGGGCGCTGACGCCCCCATCCCACCCGGCTCCCCTTCCGGTCGTCCGCTGAAAGGATCCTGATGCGTCTCCCCCTTGCCGCCCCTGCGGCCCGGCGCGCCCTGCGCCTGGCCCTCGGCCTGACACTGGTCGCCGTCGTCGGCGTCAGTGCCATGCCCACCCCCGCGACCGCCGCACCCACCGGTGCCGCCCATTCCGCCCCGGCTCCCCGCCCGGCCGACCAGGTCGAGCCGGCCAGTGTCGGTGGCCCCGCCATCGGCGCGAAGGCGAACCGGGTGGGCGTCAACGCGGTCGGTATCGACCTGTGCGCCCAGGTCGCCTACGCCGCCGGCTTCCGGAACAACCCGCTGGTCACCGCCGTGGCCGTGGCGATGGCCGAGTCCTCCTGCAACCCGTCGGCGGTCGGCAGCAACGGCCCCACCGCCGGCTGCCCCAACGGTTCGCTGGACCGGGGGCTGTGGCAGATCAACAACTGCTACCACCCCACCGTCACCGACACCTGCGCGTACACCGCCCAGTGCAACGCCAACGCCGCCTACAGCATCTCCAGCGGTGGCAGCAACTGGCAGCCCTGGTCGACGTACAACAACGGGGCGTACGCCGGTTACCTGTCGGCCGCGCAGGCGGCCGTGGCCCGCCTGGGTGGCACCGGCGACCCGCCGGCCGTGACGGGCACGATCCTGGCCAACCCGTCGCTCAACATCCGCACCGGGCCGGGCACCACCTACGGCATCGCCGGCTCCGTCGCCTACGGCACCACCGTGCGGATCGCCTGCTACACCTTCGGCGAGTACGTCAGCGGTGGCTACTGGCCGTCGTCCACCTGGGACCGGATCACCAACCCGGCGACGGGCGTGACCGGCTACGTGGCCGACACCTGGGTCAACACCACCTACGACGTGAAGACGATGGTCGGTCACTGCTGACCGTCCCGTCCGGAGCCGCGCGGGCAGGGTCGGACCCTCCCGCGCGGCTCCGCCGTGACCGCCGCCCTCGGTGCCTTCCCTCTGGCGCGGCGGCCGCACCCCTCCGGGCGTGGCGGCGGCGACCCATGCCTTACCTGGAGAGCGGTATTCCTGACAGGCATAAACATGACTGACAGGCATACCGGTGTACGCCGACATCACTCCCCCGGCCCCGTAGCGGCCGGCAATCGCGGCTCTGACTCACGTTCGGCGGGGACCGGGCGGTGTTACGGTCGGCGTGGAGCTTACACATCGACGACGGAGGCCCAGATGGGTCAACGAGGATCGTTCCCCTCGGGATTGGCACGGACGTTCAACGCCCGGGTCATGGCGCTGCGGTCGTCGCCACGCTGGGGGCGGTTCCTCCGGCGGCACCTGACCGTGGTCACCTACACCGGTCGCCGTTCCGGGCGGACGTTCAGCACGCCGGTCGCGTACCGACAGACCGGCGACGCGGTGGTCATCCAGGTCGCGATGCCCGACGCCAAGCAGTGGTGGCGGAACTTCCTGGGCGCGGGCGGCCCGATCTCGCTGAACCTCGACGGGGTCGACCGGGCCGGGCACGCGGTGGCCCGCCGCGACGACCGGGGCCGCGTCACCGTCACCGTCGACCTAAACCGCTGACAACGGCGACCGTCGTCCGGGTCACGATGCCCGGTCCGTCCCGGGGCGACGTGCACTCATGACCGGTGGCCGGTCGATCAGACTCGATCAGGGACTCGGGCGACGAATGCCCGCCAAGCTTCGGGAGTGAAGGCGAGAGCGGGGCCGCCCGGGTCCTTGCTGTCCCGTACGCCGACGACAACGCGCAGATTGTCGGCCACCTCGACGCAGTTGCCGCCGTTGGTGCCGGACCTCGTGGACTTGCGCCATCGCGCGCCAGTCATGTCCATTTCTCCGCCATTTCCTTGATCAGACTCAGAGACGGCCTGCGGGGAAGTGCATCCCGCAGAACCGCCTCCCAGGTCTTCTGGAGCGTAGCAATCTCGGTTGTTCCGCTGACGGTCTGCGATCTCACCTGATAGTCGATGTGACCGACCGTGGTCTCATCAGGCATCGTGGCGAGGATGAAGCCGCCTTGCAAGCCAGGGTAGAGCCCGGCATCGTCCGCGACGATGTGAATTTGGACGTGCGGGAGTTCGGCGACAGAAGCAAGATGATCGACTTGCTCGCGCATCAGGGGCCGGTCGCCGTTGACCGTCCGGCGAAGCACAGCCACGTCAAGAACGACCACCACGTGCGGCGGGTCCTCCCTACTCAGGATCGACTGGCGCTCCATCCTGGACCGGACCCGGTGAGAGACTTCCTCAGCGCCGAGCAGCCCGCTGGCCCGAAGCGTCGCCTGCGCGTACGTCTCCGTCTGAAGGATGCCGGGGACGAAGGCTGGCTCGTACCATCGCAGAGCCTTGGCCTGATCTTCGAAGTTGATCCACTCACGTAGCCATACCGGAGCCATGTCGAGCGCTGCGAGTCTTTCCAGAAGTCGCCCGAACATGCCGCCCGTCCTGAGCGCCTTGTCGATCGCCGCCACGTAGTGCTCTGTGGGGGGACGAGTGCCCGTCTCTACCGCGCTGACGTGTGTGCCCGAGTAGCGGATGAACTTGCCGAACTCACCTTGGTTCATTCCCCGCGACGTCCGGGCATGGCGCAACTCGTCGAGCAGGATCTCCGCCGCCGACATGCTCACATTCCCCAAGCCTCCCCCAATACCCGACGGACTTACGTCAATCGGCCTTCAGCAGCGGTATCGCATCCTGTCAGTGGCTCTCCATGTTGGCCGATTTGCTTCCGAGACTAGGGCTTCGCCGACGAGAGTTCCACCAACGAAACCGCTGTTGACGCCCGCTGCGGCGAAACGGTTTCGGCGGAGGGGTCACTGGCCTCCTCCCATTGACATCGGACAGAGGGGACCACCGTGCCAACGGACGACAAGCCGAAGCCCGCTCCGAAGCCCCAACCCCAACCAACCCCGCCGCCCCCACCACCACCGCCCGCGCCGCCGATCGTGCCCGGCCCGATCGGCCCCTTCATCCCGCCCTATCGGGGACCGGGCCGGATCACGAACGTCGTCTTGCCGGGTCGCTGGACGGAGAGCCGGAACCGGGGGCCGGGGCGATGAAGGAACCGAGACTGAGGGGCGGCGACCTGCTCCACCTGACCCGCGAGGCCAGCCCGCAGTTCGTCAGGCCGATCACGGTACGGGTGATCCGCGAGCTGCCCGACCGCCACACGTACGACGGCTGGACCTGGATCGAGGCGTACGAGCTGGGGCCGGACGGCCTGGCCCGACGACGGCGCGAGCTGTACGTCCGCCGCGCCGGGGTGCGTTGGCTTCCCTCCCTGCCTCCGGCAGCGCCCCGGCCGCCCGCACCACAGGCGGCGGTGAAGCGGGCAACCGCGAAACCGAAAACCGGAGCGACGAAGCCGACGGCAGCGACCAGGTCGGCAGCTCGCGGGTCGGCGGTGTCGGCGTGACGCCACTCGACGGACTCGCCCACCGACCCCTGCGCCCGATCTGGCTGTGCCGCCTCGACGCGAACCCGTGGCCGTGCGGGGAGGCGAAACTCGTCCTGCTCGCCGCGTTCGCCGACGACCGGCCGGCTCTGCTGGCCCTGCTGTCGACGCTGCAACGGGAGGCGGAAGACCATCTCACCCAGCTCGACAGCGGCCGGTCGAACAATCTCACCGACCGTTTCCTGTCCTGGGCTCGGCCACCCGAGGGCTGAGTGTCGTCAACGACTCCCCGGTCGCCCTTCGTGCGGCCAGCCGCCCGGCGGTGCGGCACGATGGGGGCATGAGCGCACGGGTACGGGCACCAGAGTTGCGTGGTCGGGGCTGGTTGAACACCGGTGGGCGGGAGCTGAGGCTCGCCGACCTGCGGGGAAAGATCATTCTGCTCGACTTCTGGACCTTCTGCTGCATCAACTGCCTGCACGTACTCGACGAGTTGCGCCCGTTGGAGGAGAAGTACGCCGACGTGCTCGTCGTCGTCGGGGTGCACTCGCCGAAGTTCGAGCACGAGAAGGACCCGGCCGCGTTGGCCGCCGCCGTCGAGCGGTACGGCGTGCACCACCCGGTGCTCGACGACCCCGAGCTGGACATGTGGCAGCAGTACGCGGCGAAGGCGTGGCCCACCCTGGCGGTGGTCGACCCGGAGGGTTACGTGGTCGCCACGATGGCCGGCGAGGGGCACGCCGAGGGCCTGATCCGGCTGGTCGACGACCTGATCGCCACCCACGAGGCGAAGGGCACCCTGCACCGGGGCGACGGGCCGTACGTGCCGCCGACGCCGCCGGAGACGACGCTGCGCTTCCCCGGCAAGGCCGTGCTGCTCGACGGCGGGAACCTGCTGGTCTCCGACTCGGCCCGGCACAGCCTGGTCGAGCTGGCCCCCGACGGCGAGACGTTGGTCCGGCGGATCGGCTCCGGTGAGCGGGGTCGGGTCGACGGGCCGGCCGCCTCGGCGGGCTTCGCCGAGCCGCAGGGACTCTGCCTGCTGCCCCCGCACGTGGCCGAGGTCGCCGGCTACGACCTGCTGGTCGCCGACACCGTCAACCACCTGCTGCGCGGCGTACGCCTGGACACCGGCGAGGTGACCACGGTCGCCGGCACCGGCCGGCAGTGGCGCTCCACGGTCGACGACCACGCCCACGACGCGCGCTCCGTCGATCTTTCCTCCCCCTGGGACCTGGCCTGGTACGACGACAAGGTCATCGTGGCGATGGCCGGCATCCACCAGCTCTGGTGGTTCGACCCGGTCAAGCGGACCACCGGCATGTACGCGGGCACCACCGTCGAGGCCCTGCGCGACGGGCCGCTGACCGAGGCGTGGCTGGCCCAGCCGTCCGGCCTGTCCGTCTCGGCCGACGGCGCGCGGCTGTGGGTGGCCGACAGCGAGACCAGCGCCATCCGTTTCGTGCAGGACGGCGTGCTCGGCACCGCCGTCGGGCAGGGGCTGTTCGACTTCGGGCACGTGGACGGGCCGGCCGACCGGGCGTTGCTCCAGCATCCGCTGGGGGTGTGCGCGCTGCCCGATGGTTCGGTGCTGATCGCCGACACCTACAACGGCGCGGTACGCCGCTTCGACCCGGCGACCGGGCTGGTCGCCACGGTGGCCGACGGGCTGGCCGAGCCGAGTGACCTGGTGCTCACCGCCGACGGCGGGGTGCTGGTGGTGGAGTCGGCCGCGCACCGGTTGACCCGGCTCGCCCCGGGCGCGTTGACCGCCGCCGGGGCGGACACGGTGGACGGTCCCCGGCACCGGCTGGAACGCAAACCCACCGACGTCGCGGCCGGCGAGGTGACCCTGGAGGTGATCTTCACGCCGGCCCCGGGGCAGAAGCTGGACGAGACGTACGGGCCGTCGACCCGGCTGGTCGTCTCGGCCTCGCCGCCGGAACTGTTGGTCGAGGGGGCGGGCACCGGCACCGAGCTGTCCCGTCGACTGGTGATCGACCCGGCCGTACCGCAGGGGGTGCTCCAGGTGACCGCCCAGGCCGCCACCTGCGACGCCGACGTCGAGCACGCCGCCTGCCACCTGACCCGGCAGGACTGGGGCGTCCCGGTGCGGGTGGTCGACGACGGCGCGACCCGGGTCCCGCTGGTGCTGCGCGGCCTGGACGCCTGAACGCGAGCCGTCAGGCGAACGGGGTCGGGGTGACCCCGGCGCCGATCAGGGCGGCCCGCACCAGGGCCGCCGAGGCGACCGCGCCGGGACTGTCCCCGTGCAGGCAGATCGAGGCGACCGGGCACGGCACCACGGTCCCGTCGACCGCCACCACCGTGCGCTCGGTGGCCATCCGGACCGCCCGGACGGCCACCTCCTCCGGGTCGGTGACCAGCGCGCCCGGCGCGGTACGCGGCACCAGCGCCCCGGTGGGCAGGTAGCCCCGGTCGGCGAAGCCCTCGGCGACCACCCGTAGGCCCGCGCCGACGGCGAGCTGGGCGAGGGTGGAGCCGGGCGCGCACAGGACCGGCAGTTCGTGGTCGTACCCGGTGACGGCGGCGACCACGGCGGCGGCCTGCACCTCGTCGGTGGCCGCCGCGTGGTAGAGCGCGCCGTGCGGTTTGAGGTAGCGGACCCGGGTGCGGTACGGCCGGCAGAACGCGTCGAGCGCCCCGAGCTGGTAGGTGACGTCGTCGCGCAGCTCGTCGAAGCCGTACGCGATGTGCCGGCGGCCGAAGCCGGCCAGGTCCCGGTAGCCGACCTGCGCGCCGACCGCGACGCCACGTTCGGCGGCGGCGGCGCACACCCGGCGCATGGTCGACGGGTCGCCACCGTGGAAGCCGCACGCCACGTTGGCGGAGGTGACCAGGTCGAGCAGCGCCTCGTCGTCGCCGAGCCGCCAGATGCCGAATCCCTCGCCGAGGTCAGCGTTGAGGTCCATGGAACCTCACCGTAGTCCCCGGCCGGGCCTGCGCGAGCCCCGCCACGTCGTCCACCACCCCGATCACCGGGTAGCCGCCGGTGGTCGGATGGTCGGCCAGGAAGATCAACGGTTGGCCGTCGGCGGGCACCTGCACCGCCCCGAGCACCACGCCCTCACTGGGCAGTTCGCCGGCCACCGCGCGGGGCAGCGCCACGCCGCGCAGGCGCGCGCCGACCCGGTCGCTGACCGGGCTCACCGTGTACGCCGTGCCGAGCAGCAGCACCATCGCCCCGGCGGTGAACCAGTCGGCGCGCGGGCCGGGGCGCAGGGTCAGCCGCAGCTCGTCCGGCACCGGCCGGCCGACGGTGAAGTCCACCGGGGCGGGTGGGCCGGCCGGTCGGCCGAGCGGGAGCAGGTCGCCGTCGCGGACCGGGGGCGGTCCGAGGCCGGACAGGGTGTCGGTGGACCGGCTGCCGAGCACCGGCGCGACGGCGATCCCGCCGTCGACCGCGAGCCAGGTGCGCAGCCCGTGCCGGGGGGTACCGATCCGCAGCACCGCGCCCGCCGGCACCGCCAGCGGCCGGCCCACGTCACCGGGCCGTCGGTCGACCCGGACGTCGACGTCGGCCCCGGTCACCGCCACCGTGGCGGCCCGGGTCAGCCGCAGCTCACCGCCGCCGAGGGTCAGCTCCAGGCCGGCGGCGTCCGCCGGGTTGCCGACCAGCCGGTTCGCCAGCGCCAGCGCCGCCGGGTCGAGCGCCCCCGACCGGGGTACGCCGAGGTGCGCCCACCCGGGCCGCCCCAGATCCTGCACCGTGGTAAGCGGTCCCGCCCGCCGTACCTCGATCGCACCTGTGGTGTCCTGCGGTGCGGTCATCCGGTCACCAGCCGGACCCGGGTGCCGGGGGTGAGGGTGGCGGGTGGGTCGGCGGACACGTCGAACAGGGTCAGCGTGGTCCGCCCCACCAGCAGCCAGCCGCCCGGCGACGCGCTCGGATAGATCCCCGCGTACGGCCCGGCCAGGGCCACCGAGCCGGCCGGCACCCGGGGGCGCGGGGTGGGCAGTCGGGGCACCGCGTACTGCGGGGGCAGCCCGGTCAGGTAGGCGAAGCCGGGGGCGAACCCGCAGAACGCCACCCGGAACTCGGTGCTCTCCAGGCGGTGCACCACCTGGGGCACGGTGAGTCGCCAGTGCGCGGCGATCCGGGGCAGGTCCTCCCCGTCGTACACGGTGGGCACCTCGACGGTGGCGACCTCGGCGGTGGTGACGGCCGGGTCGGGGGTCCAGCCGGCGATCCGGGCGGCCGTCGACGCCGGGTCGGGCACCCCGTCGAGCAGTACGGTGCCGGCGGCCGGGACGATCTCGGCGGCGCTCAGCCCACCGGCTTCCCGACGTCGCCACAGCTCGGCCCGCCACCGCTCCACCTGGGCGGGGTCGTCGCAGTCGAGCAGGAGGGCGTGCCGGCCCACGGGTCGGATCCGCATTGCGCCATACTCTCCGATCGATGGGCCGTCCAGGGTAGGTGGACCCGACCGGTGTGGTGACGGGTCGCACTACCTAGAAGTAACCTACGGTGCCGTAACCTGGTTGCGTGACCACCTCCGCACCGCTTCGACTCAAGCCTGTCGACATCGGTAAGCCCAGGATGCGCGGCTGGCTGCACACCTACGCGTTCTTCGTCGCGCTCGTCTGCGGCATCGTGCTCAGTGCGATCGCGGCCACCCGGCCCGGCTGGACACCCCTGGTCAGCTGCCTGATCTACAGCGTGACGGTCTGCGGCCTGTTCGGCACCAGCGCCCTCTACCACCGCCGGGTGTGGTCGGAGCGCGGCTACCAGATCATGCGCCGGATGGACCACTCGATGATCTTCGTGTTCATCGCCGGCACGTACACCCCGCTCTGCGTCCTGCTGCTCGACCGGCCGACGGCCGTCCTGATGCTCGGCCTGGTCTGGGGCGGGGCGTTGGCGGGGGTCGCCGTCAAGCTGATCTGGCCGCACGCCCCACGCTGGGTCTCCGCACCGCTCTACCTGGCCCTCGGCTGGGTGTCGGTGGCGATCCTCCCGCAGATCCTGCGCCAGGGCGGGGTCGCCGTGCTCGTGCTGCTCGCCGTCGGCGGGGCGATCTACAGCGTCGGTGCCGTCTTCTACGCGCTGCGCCGGCCGAACCCGTGGCCCACCGTCTTCGGCCACCACGAGTTCTTCCACGCCTGCACCCTGATCGCCGCCCTCTGTCACCACATCGCGATCTACTTCGCCCTCTTCGCCTGACCCCGCCCGGCCCCGGGAAAGAACCGCAGACAGTTCGAGGGCCCCGCGCCGTTGCGGGGCCCTCGAGATCA
This sequence comes from Micromonospora sp. S-DT3-3-22, assembly GCF_015354745.1. NCBI lineage: Bacteria > Bacillati > Actinomycetota > Actinomycetes > Micromonosporales > Micromonosporaceae > Micromonospora > Micromonospora sp. S-DT3-3-22. Next base: position 21,284 of record NZ_JACGMO010000082.1, on the reverse strand, counting down.
TGGGGTGCGGGACGGTCAGACCGGGTAACCCGAGCCGCGCGTCTCGCGGTACTCCTCGCGCACCACCCGGTCGCCCTGCACCGGCACGACCCGGTCGGCGACGACCTGGTCCTGCCGCACCGCGGTGGTAACGACCGCCCGGCGGCGGCTGTTCCAGAAGTAGAGGGTGGTCAGCAGCCCGACGACACCGGCGAGCATCAGCACCCAGCCGACCACGTCGAGGTTGAGCCATCCCAGATTGGCGTCGACGGCGAACGCGAAGATCGCGCCCACCGCGATGAGGAAGATGCTGGCACCGATGCCCATGACGTCGCCTCCTTGGCTGTCAGCTGGCGTTACCCACCCGCCACGGCCATCGAGGGCATCGATGAGCGAGTGGCATCCATCGACTTACCCAGGCGACACCCGCGCCAATCAGGCAAGCTGGTGCCATGACGGACGGCGAGGCCGAGACACGGACACTGGTGCTGCTCCGGCACGCCAAGGCCGAACAGCCCACGACCGGCCCCGACGTGGAACGCAGGCTGACCGCCCGGGGCCACGCGGACGCCGCCGCCGCCGGTGCGTGGCTGACCCGGCAGGGTCTGCTCCCCGACGTGGTGATCTGTTCGGCGGCCCGCCGGACCAGGCAGACCTGGCACGACGTGGCGCTGGGCATGACCGGGTCCCCGCCGGAGGGTGGCCCGGCGGGGACGGCTCCGGTGGTGCGGTACGCCGCCGCCGCGTACGAGGCACACCCGGACGATCTGCTCGACCTGGTGCGGACGGTCGAACCGGAGGCCGGCACGGTGCTGCTCGTCGCGCACAATCCGGGCGTCTCGCTGCTCTCGGCGCTGCTCGACCCGGAACGGGCCGACCGGGAGGGGCTGCGGACCACCGACCTGGTGGTGCACCGGGCAGCGGTGCCGTGGGCGGAGCTGACCCCCGGCGCCGCCCCGATCATCGCCCGGCACACCGCCCGCGGCTGACCCCTCAGGCAGCAACCGGGACGGCCGCGCGGTCAGGACGGGGGTGCGGTGGGCGGCGGCGGGTCGGGCGGCGGCGGCATCATCGCGGTCGGGTGGGAGAGCCGGTTCTCCTCGACGATGAGGGTACGGGCCCGCTTACGCCGGTCCTGCCAGAACCACAGCGTGGTGAGCAGTACGGCCAGCCCGGCCAGGATGAACACCCAGCCGACCGCGCGCAGGTCGATCCACCAGACGTTGGCCCGGATGGCGAACGTCATGATCGCGCCGAGCGCGATGAGAAAGATGCCGCTACCGATACCCATGTGCGCTGCACTCCCCCGTGCGGTGGCCGTTGGGCGTGCCCTGACGACGTGGTCCGCGCGGCTTACCCGCCCAGCCTCCCGCCTACCGGGATCGGGGCGGGCAAATCCGGGGGGCGGCAGGTGCGACGGGGCCGATGTTGCGGTATCCAGGCGTTCGGATACCGCAACATCGGCCCCGTTGCGAACTATCGACCGGCCGGGATCAGAACGCCTCCTCCGGGAGGTCCATGATGTCCAGGTCGGCACCCTCGATGATCCGCCGGTCGGCGCCGATGCGGGGCAGCACCTCGCGGGCGAAGAACCGGGCGGCGGCCACCTTGCCGGTGTAGAACGCCCGGTCGGTGGCGGAGACCTCGCCGGCCAGCGCCTTCAGCGCCACGTCGGCCTGCTTCTGGAGCAGCCAGCCGACCACCAGGTCGCCCAGGGCGAGCAGGAAACGGCGGCTGCTCAGGCCGACCTTGTAGAGGCTGCGGGCGTCGCCGCCCTGGGCCTCGCCGAGCCAGCCGGTCAGCACGCCGAGGATGTTCTGGATCTCGGCGAGCGCCCGGCCGAGCGCCAGCCGCTCCTCCTTGAGCTGCCCGTTGCCGGCCTCGGTGGTGATGAACTCCTGGATCTCCCCGGCGACGGCGGTCAGCGCCCTGCCGTTGTCCCGGACGATCTTCCGGAAGATCAGGTCGAGGCTCTGGATCGCGGTGGTGCCCTCGTACAGGGTGTCGATCTTGGCGTCCCGGACGTACTGCTCCAGGGGGTAGTCCTGGAGGAAGCCCGAACCGCCGTAGGTCTGGAGCGCCTCGTGGCCGAGCAGTTCGTACGCCCGCTCCGAGCCGACGCCCTTGACCAGCGGCAGGAGCAGGTCGTTGACCCGCTTGGCCAGCTTGGTCGCCTTCTCGTCGCCGGCCGCCTCGGCGAGCGCGACCTTGTCCTGCCAGGTGGCGGTGTAGCAGACCAGCGCCCGCAGTCCCTCGGCGTACGACTTCTGCATCAGCAGCGAACGACGGACGTCCGGGTGGTGGGTGATGGTGACCCGGGGCGCGGCCTTGTCGGCCTGCTGGATCAGGTCGGCGCCCTGTACCCGGTTCTTCGCGTACTCCAGGGCGTTGAGGTAGCCGGTGGACAGGGTGGCGATCGCCTTGGTGCCGACCATCATCCGGGCGTACTCGATGATCATGAACATCTGCCGGATGCCGTCGTGCCTGTCGCCCAGCAGCCAGCCCTTGGCCGGTACGCCGTGCTCGCCGAAGGTCACCTCGCAGGTGTTGGAGACCTTGATGCCCATCTTGTGCTCGACGTTGGTGGCGAAGACGCCGTTGCGCTCGCCCAGCTCACCGGTCTCGGTGTCGAAGTGGAACTTCGGGACGACGAACAGCGACAGCCCCTTGGTGCCCGGCCCGCCGACGCCCTCCACACCGACCGGGCGGGCCAGCACGTAGTGCACGATGTTGTCGCTCAGGTCGTGCTCACCGGAGGTGATGAACCGCTTCACGCCCTCGATGTGCCAGGAGCCGTCGGGCTGCTGGACGGCGCGGGTACGGCCGGCGCCGACGTCCGAGCCGGCGTCCGGCTCGGTCAGCACCATCGTGGAGCCCCACTGCTTGTCGATGAAGAGCTTGGCCCACTTCTGCTGCTCCTCGGTGCCCTCGACGTGCAGCACGTGCGCGAAGGACGGGCCGGAGGCGTACATCCAGACCGGGGCGTTGGCGCCGAGCACGAGCTCGGCGAGCGACCACCAGAGGGCGCGCGGGGCGCTGCTGCCGCCCAGGGACTCGGGGAGGTCCAGCCGCCAGAACTCGGAGTCCATGAACGCCTGGTACGACTTCTTGAACGACTCCGGCAGCGGCGCGGTGTGCGTGGCGGGGTCGAAGACCGGCGGGTTGCGGTCGCTGTCCTGGTAACTGGCCGCCAGGTCCTCGCGGGCCAGGCGGTCGACCTCGGAGAGGAAGCTGCGGGCGGTGTCGACGTCCAGGTCCGTGTACGGCGCCTGGCCGAACGTCTGGTCCGCCCCGAAGACCTCGAACAGGTTGAACTCAAGGTCCCGAAGGTTGCTCTTGTAGTGGGTCATGTTCGCTGGCCCCGCTTCCGGACAGGTGTTACCGATCAGTAACCCCCACTGTATTACTCACGGGTAGGCAGCGACAACCCGGGCGCGGAAGTGACGGCGGTTACACACCCGGCGGTCAGCTCTCGGCCGCGCCGACCTCCCACGAGGGCACCGCCACCGTCACCCCGCTACGCGGGCCGGTGTACTCCATCAGGACCAGGGCGATGTCGTCGTCGAGCCGGCCGTGCACCCACTCGACCAACGCGGTCTCCAGGGAGGCCAGACCGTCGCCGACCGTGCCGTGGCCGAGCAGCCGCCAGGCCCGGTCGGCGGTCGGGAAGAACTCGCCGTCCCGCCGCGCCTCGCCGAGGCCGTCGGTGAACAGCAGCAGCCGGTCCCCGGGCTCCAGCCGCTCGACCCGGGGCCGGACCACCGGCATGAACCCCAACGGCGGGGCGGGGGCGGGCGGCTCCAGCGGGATCACCGCACCCCGGCGCAGCAGCAGCGGCGCAGGGTGGCCGCAGTTGACGATGGTCAGCGTCCCGCCGCGCTCCTCGACCACGGCCGCCGTGACGAAGTCCTCGTCCCCCACGTTGCGGGCCACCGCCCGGTCCAGGTCGGCCACCACCGCCCGCAGGTCGGGCCGCTCGTACGCGACGTGCCGGTAGGAACCGAGCACGATGCTGGCGAGCCGGACGGCGTCCAGCCCCTTGCCCCGCACGTCCCCGATGATCATGCGGACGCCGTACGGGGTGTCGATCGCCTCGTACAGGTCGCCGCCGATCTCGGCGGTGGCCGTGGGGGAGATGTACCGGGCCGCCACCGCCAGGGTGCCGACCTGCGGACCGAGCGGACGCAGCACGGCCTGCTGGGCCACCGAGGCCAACTTGGACAACTCGCCGATCCGCTCCACCTGCCCCTGCCGGACCGCCGCCACGCTCGCCGCCACCACGGTGGCGAAGGCGATCCCGACCAGCGACACCGCCGTGGTCAGCTTCATCGCCGGATCGGCCACCGCGAAACCCGCCCCGAGCAGCAGCGCGAGGAAACCCACCCCGGCCACCGCGCGCCACGAGGCGAAGCCGGCGGCCAGGATCGGCGCCACCGCCATCAGCGCGACGTAGTGCACCGCACGGCCGTCGGCCGACTCGATCGCCGAGACGAGCGCGAGCAGCCCGACGGCCGCGCCGACGCCGGCGCGGGACCCGGGACTCAGTGGGCCTCGGCCCAACTGGAAGGCATGTTTACGTACGTGGGACAGCATGCCTGATGGAACCGGGCCGGAGAATGAACCTAGCCCCACGATTGAGGGTGTTCTGCCCGGCCGTCCCGCTGGTGCCACCGTTCGCCGTCAGCCCAGCACCTCGTACCTGACGGTCAGCTCACCCAGGTCGACCGAGGCGATCGCGGCGAAGGCGGCCCGGGACAGGTCGATGCAACGCCCGTCGATGAACGGGCCACGGTCGTTGATCCGTACGGTGACGGACTTGCCGTTGGCCGGGTTGGTCACCCGGACCTTGGTGTTGAACGGCAGGGTCTTGTGGGCGGCGGTCATCGCGCTCGGGTCGAAGTTCTCCCCGTTGGCGGTCAACTGGCCCTCGTCGTAGAAGGACGCACCGCAGGAGCCGCTGTCGACCACGGTGCTCTTCGGGGCCGCCTTCTTCGTGGTGGCGGACGGCTTGGGTGCGGCCGTGCGCGGCTTGCTCCGGGAGGCGGCCTGGGTTCGGGTGGCCTTCGGGCTGGCGGTGACGGTGGGCGACGGGCTGGCGCTCGGGGAGGCGGTGGCGCTCGGGCTCGGGCTCGGGGTCGGTGCGTCGGTGGTGGTGGCGGCGCTGGGGGCGACCGGGTCGACGACCACGGTGGCCGGCGCGTCGTCGGCGGTCAGCTGCACCGCGCCGACGGTGCCGCCGACGGCGAGCGCGACACCGAGCGCCGCGGTGGCGGCGATGCCGGCGGGCGAGGAGAAGATCCGGGTACGGGAGTGCCTGCCAACCACCGGCTCGGTCCTTTCGTATGCCTGCATAACGGCTCGGACCGTAACGAGAGAAGCACTTCCGAAGTCAACGTGATCATGGTGGTATGCCCAGAATTACAGTGATACGTGTGACCGATCAGCCGAGGACCGCTGGGCCGCACGGGCCAGAATGCCACCGGTGGTATTCGCCACCGAGGATGTGGGCATGACCGCCGCGCTGCGTGCCCGCCTCGCCGAACTGTTCGCCTGGGTCGATCCGGGGCCCGGCAGCAGCCACCTGGTCAGCGACGTCTCCCGCTGGTGGCGGGACCCGCAGGTGCTGGCCGGGCTCGGTCCGGCCCTGGTCGAGCCGTTCCGCGCCGACCGGCCCACCGTCGTCGTCGCCCCCGCGGTGACCGGGCTGATGCTCGGGCCGCTCGCCGCGACCGCCCTGGGCGTCGGCTTCGTCCCGGCCCACAAGCCCGGTGACGGACGCCTCCCCGCCGGCCCGCTGACCTGGGCGCAGAGCCCACCCGACTTCCGGGGCCGGCAGGTCGACCTCGCGGTACGCGACGACCGGCTCGGCGCGGACGACCGGGTGCTCATGGTCGACGACTGGGTCGCCACCGGCGCCCAGGTACGGGCCGTCCGGGACCTCTGCGAGGCCCGGGGCGCGCACTGGGTCGGCGTCGCCGCCGTGGTCGTCGACCTGCCCGACCCGGTCGCCGCCGAACTGGGCGTACGCGGGCTGCTCACCCCCGCCGACCTGCCCTGACCTGCGGCCCGGTGTCAGCCCGGCCAGGTGAGCCGCACGAACTCCTCGACCGCCGTGCAGACCTGCCCGGCGACCCAGTCCATCGCCACCGACGGGGGCGCGCCGTCCATCCCGATCCCCTCCGGCGGCTGCCAGCCGATCTCGTGGACGTCGAAGCCCGCCCGGCGCAGGCCCTCACCCGGGTAGGCGAACAGCGGGTAGTGGGTGTCGTAGCCCCGTCCGGGGACGAGCACCGCGCGTCGGTCCATGGTTCCTCCCGTCGTCGGACCCACCGTAGCGACGGCGGAGCCGACCGTGGGGGCATCGAAACCGGGCGACGGAAATCGGCGCGGCGGTAGCCTCGGCCGCATGTGGCCACGGATTGGCGGACTCCGCACGCTCGCCCTCGGCACCCCCGGCGAGTTGCGCACCACGCTCAACACGCTGGTGCTGGCCGGGGTGAAGACGGCCACCGCCGGCCTGCTCACCGAGTACGCCGACGAGACCGAGGAGTTGGAGCACGTCGGCGAACGGCTGGCCCTGGTCGACGACCGGGACGCCCTCGTCGGGGTGGTCGAGGTGACCGGGATCGAGGTGGTCCCCTTCGCCGGGGTCTCCTGGGACTTCGCCCGCTCCGAGGGGGAGGGGGACCGGTCCATCGAGGACTGGCGGGCGGGGCACGCCGGCTACTGGGCGCGGGTCGGCACCCCGGTCACCGACGACACCGCGATCGTCTGCATCCGGTTCCGGCTGGTCTCGGCCGGCGACGGCGGGACGCCCGCCGGAGATCTCGGCACCTGAACCAGCCCCCGGGGTGGCACCCGTCAGGCCGTGCGCAGCTCCGGCAGCAGCCGGGTGGCGACGTCGGCCAGGACCGCCTCGTCGCCCGCGTACCAACTGCTGGCCCGGGGCCAGTGGGTGATCACGTCGGTGAAGCCGAGCGCCGCCGCCCGCGCCACCTGCTCGGCGAAGAAGTCGGCGCTGCGCAGCGAGAAGACCGGCGCCGAGTCCAGGGAGAGGTAGCGGGGCAGGCTCGCCGGGTCGCGGCCGGCCTCGTCGAGGGTACGGTCCATCCGGGCGCAGAGCGTCGCCACCCCGTCCCACCAGGCCGTCAGCTCCTCCTCACCGGTGCCGGTGGTGACCCAGCCCTGACCGAACCGGGCGACCAGCCGCATCGACCGGGGCCCGTTGGCTGCCATCACGAACGGCACCCGGGGCTGCTGCACGCAGCCGGGGTTGTTCCGGGCGTCCACCGCGCTGAACCAGTCGCCCCGCCAGGTGGTGCCGTCCTCCCGCAGGATCAGGTCCAGCAGCTCGGTGAACTCGCCGAACCGGTCCACCCTCGGCCGGGGCGGCAGCGTCTCCCCGCCCAGCACCGCCGAGTCGAACCCGATGCCACCCGCGCCGAGGCCCAGCAGCAACCGCCCGCCGGAGACGTCGTCGAGGGTGGTGACCTGCCGGGCGAACGCCGCCGGATGCCGGAAGTTGGGTGAGGCGACCAGGGTGCCCAGCCGGACCCGGTCGGTGACCATGGCGGCGGCGGTCAGCGTCGACATCGAGTCGAACCAGGGACCGTCGACCAGGTCCCGCCACCCCAGGTGGTCGTACGTCCAGGCGTGGTCGAAGCCCCACTCGTCCACCTGCTGCCAGCGCCGACGCGCCTCCGGCCAGCGCTGGTCGGGAAGGATCACGATGCCAATCCGCATGATCGCCAGCGTACGTGCCGCCCCGGCCCCGCCGTTCCCGCGCCGGCCGCGCACGTGCGCACCTGGGTCAGTCAGGCCGGGCCTGCTCCTCGGTCTCCGGCCACGGGGTGGCCCGCATCGCGATCGGCCGGTAGGCCAGCGCGCGGTCGACGACCTCGGTGGCCGTCAGCTCCGGGGTGGTCGTGAAGATCAGATCGGAGACGTCCGGACAGACGAGGTCGCGTTCGAGGCTGTCCAGCCAGTCGTTCAGCTCGCCGTCGTCGGCATAGTCGAGCCGCATGATCCGCTCGACGAGGACGACGGCCTCGTCCCGGGTCAGCTTCGCCGGCACGGCGACCTCCTCGGAGCAGGGGCGATGGCACCCCACATGATCCCCGACGGGGAAGTGTCGAGGTTTCCGCCCCGGACTGTCGCCCAGGTCGGCCCGGGGTCAGGTAGTCCTAGCGCGTCCTTTCGAGCTGATGTCGTCAACGAATCAGGCCAGCAGGCCAAGGAGGACAGGCGACAGGCGACGGACGGCAGGCGACGGGCGAGGGGCATCGGACGGCAGGCGACGGACGGCGGACGGCAGGCGACGGACGACGGGCGAGGGGCGAGGGGTGAGGGGCGTCGGGCGGCAGGCGTCGGACGACGGGCGAGGGGCGAGGGGTGAGGGGCGTCGGGCGACGGGCGGCAGGCAACGGACGGCAGACAACGGGGTCCTGCGACCCCGGGCACGGCGTGTCCACCCTGGGCGGCGTTCCCGTCTCCGCGACGGACGGCACGCGGCAGGTGTTGGGCGGCGGCGGTGCTGACGTCGACGCCGGTGCCGCCACCGGTGTGAGTCGTTTGCGTCATCAGGTCTAAAGGACGCGCCAGGTGTATGCCCGCTCGCTCAGCCATGCGACGACCGGCAGCTCCTCAGGCCGCAGGGCTCCCGTGAATCCGGTGCTGCTCGGCAGTGGGTGCGGTCGGGCGGGCACCGGTGACAGCCTCGCGTCAGGGAGGCCGACCGTGGCATCGCCGGCGCGATCGACGAGGCGACCAGGGCGGCCCGGCGCAAGCCGGGCAACATGACCTAGAGACACGTAAGCCCTGGCGGGACGCGTGTCCTGACCAGGGCTTACGCACGTGGAGCGGGTGACGGGAATCGAACCCGCACTGTCAGCTTGGGAAGCTGATGTTCTGCCATTGAACTACACCCGCAAGCGGGACCACTGTACCTGAGGTGACCACGCCCGCGCACCCGGGCACCCCCGCGCGCCGTCGACAACCAGTCGTGACCATCCGGACACGAAGGGCGCAAATGAAACGGTCAGATGTTTCACAGAAGCAGCTTAGGGACGTTCTCAAACGTGTCGATCAGTTGTAACGTCACCCCCACGTTCACGACCTCGGCGCGACATACCCCCTGCCGCGCCGCCAGAAAGAGGTGGGCCCATGGGACTGCGTCCCAACCTGCTGACCCGGCGTGCCGCCGGTGTCGCGTCGACGACCTTCGCGCTGCTGTTGAGCACCGCTGCGGTGGGCGTCGTACCTGCGGCTTCCGCGTACTCCGCAGCCCCCGGCAACACTTCCTGCGCGGAGCCGGCCGACGCCCACGCGGACGTTCACTCCGACGCCCGCGTCCGTGGCGGCAGCAAGGCCGCCCACAAGCGGCACGACCCGAACGAGCTGACCGCCAAGCAGGTCCAGGAGCGGGAGGCGGAGTTCGCCGCCGCCCTGCGTAACAGCGCCCTGCGGTCGAAGTCCAGCTACCGCACCGGCTCGACCGAGGGTGTGACGGTGGCGCTGGCCCCGATCACCATCCCGGTCGTCGTGCACGTCATCCAGCGGGACAGCACCCGGGCCGGGGGGAACATCCCCGACTCGATGATCAACTCGCAGATCAGCGTGCTGAACCAGGCGTACAGCGGTGCGACCGGTGGGGCCGCCACCGGGTTCGCCTTCCAGCTTCAGAAGATCAACCGGGTCACCAACGCATCGTGGTACCCGATCGTGCAGGGCTCCCCGGCCGAGCGGTCGATGAAGACCTCGCTGCGCACCGGCGGCAAGAACACCCTCAACATCTACCTGGGCGAGCTGAGCGACGACCTGCTCGGCTGGGCGACCTTCCCCAAGCGCACCCTGGACGTGATGGACGGCGTCGTGGTGCTCGGCGAGTCGCTGCCGAACGGCACCGCCACCAACTACAACCTGGGCGACACCGGCACCCACGAGGTCGGCCACTGGCTGAACCTCTACCACACCTTCCAGGGTGGCTGCTCGGGCTCGGGCGACGGCGTCTCGGACACCCCGGCCGAGCGTGAGCCGGCCTTCGAGTGCCCGACCGGCCGGGACACCTGCACTGCGGCCGGCAAGGACCCGATCACCAACTTCATGGACTACACCTACGACTCGTGCATGTACCAGTTCACCCCTGGGCAGGCGAGCCGCATGGTGAACGCCTGGACCGCGTACCGCGCGTCGGCCTGACCGGCTGCACGGCACAGCGTCAGGTGCCGGCTCCGTCCCTCCGGGACGGGGCCGGCACCGTCGTTTCCGGGGGGGTCAGGCGGCGGTGCGGCGGGTGTCGAACCCGTGCCGACCGCGCCGGGACGGTCGCTGGTCGGGCAGGCCGGCGACACCGTGCCGGCCGGGCACCGGATCGAGCCAGACCTGTACGGAAGGCCGCCCGGCGTCGCCGCTGAACGGGCCGCCCTGGTCGCGGCGGGTGAGCATGGCGACGTCGACGCTGAACTCGAAGAGCCGCCAGTCGACCTGGGGCGCGGCCCGGCCGATCTCGGCCACCAGCGCCACCCGGGCCGGGTCGGTCACCGGCTCGGCACGACCGGCGACGTACGCCTCGTCGTCGCTCTCCTCGGGCGGGAACGAGTGGAGCGCGTAGCGGCCGTCGCGTTCGAGGTCACGCCGCTTGGGCGAGTCGACCACGAAGCAGAACAGCCCGCCGTCGGTGACCAGCGGGCAGACCGGGTGCACCCGGGGCCCGCCGTCGGCGCGGACGGTGGCCAGGTAGCCGAAACCCGACCCGTACTGCTGGAGAAGAAGGCGGATCCCGTCGGCGAGTCGGGGCTCGTCGGCGGCGAATGCGGACCAGGATGCCATGCCGTCATTCTATCGAACAGGCGTTCGAAAGACAGTCCGACACGCAGGTCGAACGGCCCGACGTACGCCTCGGAGGCGGCGACGACGCCGGCCGGTGGGGCGGCCCGGTGGGCGGGTCCGGCCGGGGCGCTGGATATGGTGTCCCGATGCTGCTCTCCGACCGGGACCTCGTCTCCGAGATCAAGGCGGGCGCGCTGGCGCTGGAGCCGTTCGAGCCGAGTCTGGTGCAGCCGTCCAGCATCGACGTGCGCCTCGACAAGCTGTTCCGGGTGTTCAACAACCACCTCTACACCCACATCGACCCGGCGGTGCAGCAGGACGACCTGACGTCGATGGTCGAGGTGCCGGCGGGCGAGCCGTTCGTGCTGCACCCGGGCGAGTTCGTGCTCGCCTCCACGCTTGAGGTCATCTCGCTCGGCGACCAACTCGCCGGCCGGTTGGAGGGCAAGTCGAGCCTGGGCCGGCTGGGACTGCTCACCCACTCGACCGCCGGTTTCATCGACCCGGGCTTCTCCGGCCACGTCACGCTGGAGCTGTCGAACGTGGCCAACCTGCCGATCACCCTCTGGCCGGGCATGAAGATCGGTCAGCTCTGCATCTTCCGGCTCTCCTCGCCGGCCGAGCACCCGTACGGCTCCGCCGTGTACGGGTCGCGCTACCAGGGCCAGCGGGGGCCGACCCCCAGCCGCTCCTGGCAGAACTGGCGCACCTGGCCCATCCGCTGACGTGGCGTACCGCGTCCGGGCCCCTGGCCGGGGCCCGGACGCGGTGGCTCAGCCGGGCCGGCCGTAGCTGTTGACCGGTCCGTCGTCGACCCGCTTCATCGTGATCGGCTTGCCGGCCTGGGACGCGTGCACGACCCAGCCGTCCCCGACGTACATCCCGACGTGGTGCAGGTCGGAGTAGTAGAAGACCAGGTCGCCGGGGCGCAGGTCGGCCCGGCTAACCCGGTCGGTGACCTGGCGCTGCTGCCGGGCGTTGTGCGGCAACGACACCCCGGCCTTCGCCCAGGCCGCCATGGTCAGCCCGGAACAGTCGTAGTTGTCCGGGCCGGCCGCGCCCCACACGTACAGCTTGCCGATCTGGGCGCAGGCGAACTTGACCGCCGTACCGGCCGGACCACCGGGGTAGCCGGCGGGGCACGGGGCCGGGCGCAGCTTGCCACCGCCGCCGTTGCCGTAGACCTTCAGCCGCAGTTTCTGCAACCTGTCGATCTCGGTGTTGATCTGCTTCTTGCGGGCCGCGAGCTGCGCTTCGGTACGGGTGAGCTGGGCGACCATCTCGTCCAGCGGTGCCTTGGTCGCGGCGAGTTCGTCGCGTAGTTGGGCGACCTCCCGCACCTCGCGCTGCTGGCGGCTGGCGAACCGGTCCAGCAGCCCCAGCTGCTCGACCACCTGGCTCGGGCTGCGGCTGCCCAGCAGGGCGTTGACGGTGGACACGTTCTCGCCCTTGTACGCCTGCACGGCGAGGCCGCTGACCTGGTTCATCGCCTGGTCGACGCGGCGTTGCAGGGGGGCGATGCGCTTACCGAGCGCGTCGGCCTGCCGGCGCTTGGCGGCGAGGTCGGTGCGGGTGGCGTTGTGCTGTTCGATGAGTGGTTCGAGCTTGTTCCAGTCCTGGTCGATCTGCCGTTCGATCTCGGCGACCGAGGGGTCGGCGTGCGCCGCCGTGGGGCCACCGGTCAACACGACAGCGGCGGCGGCCAGGGTGGCGAGGGTGGTGGTGAAGCGGGACCAGCGTGGGCGCGGCACCGTCGTGTTCCGGGCGACCTGGGTCGTCCGGTGCGACGGTGGCCGCGGGGCATGGTGTGCCACCGGGCTCCGGGCTCCTTCTTCCTCGACCGCCTACCGGGTTAGCTGACGGGTTCGGGCGGGAAGGGAGCGCCCTACCGCGGTGGTCGCGGATTCACCCCGGCGTACCTGGGTCCCCGGCTCGCCCGGAGGCGACTCGGCGGTGCCGGTCGACGCCACCCCGGGTGGGGCGGACCTGGTGCCGACCGACGATTGACCAGAGTAGAGACGGTCGTTATCGATCCGCAACCCGCCGGGCCGGCACACTACGTGACCGGAAAACACGCAACCCCCGGCCCGATGGGCCGGGGGTTGGCGTATGCGCTGGTCAGGGGCGGCGGAAGCCGGCCACCGGCATGTAGTTGATACTGGTCACCTGGACCGGCTTACCGGTCCGGGGCGCGTGCACCATCATGTCGTTGCCCAGGTAGAGCCCGACGTGGTGCAGGTCGCTGAAGAAGAACACCAGGTCGCCGGGGCGGGCCTCGGAGCGCGGGATGGCCTTGCCCTCGTTCCACTGCGCACCGGTGAAGTGGGTCAGCGAGATGCCGGCCGCCTTGTACGCGAACTGGGTGAGCCCGGAGCAGTCGAACGAGTTCGGCCCGGTGGCACCCCAGACGTACGGGTCACCGACCTGCGCGCAGGCGGTCGCGATCGCGGTCCGGGCGGCGGAGCTGACCACACCGTTGATCGTGGGGCAGCCGTTCACCTTCACCGTGGTCTTCGGCATCGCCGCCTGCAACCGCTTGATCTCGGCGTTGATCTGCTTCTTCTTGGCCGCGAGTTCCTTCTCCTGCTTCACCTCGGCGGCGATCAGCGTGTCGAGCTTCTGCTTCTCGGCGTCGTACTTGCGGCGCACCACGAGCACGGCCTCGACCTCCCGGCGCTGCTCGGCGGCGAGCCGGTCCAGGATGGTCAGCTGCGCGGCGAGAGTGCCCGGCTTGGTGGTGGTGAGCAGCGCGCTCAGCTCCTGCGAGGGGCCGGACTTGTAGTAGCGGGAGGCGAGGTCGCCTACCCGGCCCAGGGCGAGTTCGCTCTGCAGGGCCAGCGGCTCGATCTTCTTCTGGAGGTCGGCGGCCTTCTTGCGGTTGACCTTCAGCTGCTCCTGGACTTTGTGGTGGCTCTCGATGGTCGGTTCGATCTGCTCCCACTGCTTGTCGAGGGCCGCCTCGATCTCCTCGGGCGACGGCGCGGCGTGGGCCGGCACGGCGAGCATCCCGGCACCGACGGCGACCGCCGCGACCAGGGTGAGCAGGCGGCGGGCGACCCGCCGGAGGGCTGCCGGCCGTGCGTGCGGCTGGCCCTGGGCGTGACGGTGAGGGGGCATGGTTGCCACCGGCGTCGACTCCTTTGCAACCGACCGCCGGGCGCCTCGCTAAGGGGAAGAAGGAGGCAGACGTCCCACAGCGGCCGGTGCAACATTAGGGGCAGTCGCGGTGGGGAATCAAGGCGGGTGGGCACTCCATCACATCAGTGCAATCGCTTGCACACAAAGGGTGTGCACTCATTTTCCAACGATGGCAGTCAATACGTCGTCGAGCGTGACCACACCCAGCGGGCGGCGACCGTCGCTCACCAGCACCATGTGCCGCCGCTCGCGCCGCATCGCCAGCAGCAGATCGGCCAGCGTACGGTCCGGCGGGACCACCGCCAGCGGCCGGTAGACCTCGGCCGGCACCGGCGCGCGACGGGCCACCCCGGCGTACCCGAGGACGTCCTTGACGTGCACGAACCCCAGCACCCGGCGGGTGGAACGCTGCACCACCGGGAACCGGGACCGGCCGGTGCCGGTCGCCAGCACCTCCAGGGACGCCGGTGAGACGTCCTCGGCCACCGTGGTCACCGTGGACCACGGTTGCAGCGCGTCGGCCGCCGTACGGTCGTGCAACGCCAACGCCCCGGTGATCCGGGCGTGCTCCTCGGCGTCGAGCAGCCCCTCGGTGCGGGCCTGGGCGACCAGCCCCGCCAACTCCTCGGCGGTGAAGACCGTCTTGACCGCGTCGGTCGCCTCCACCGCCCACAGCCGCAGCACCTGCCGCGCCGCCCACTTCATCGCCAGCAGCAACGGCTTGGTGGCCAGGCAGAACGCCAGCATCGCCGGCCCCAGCCAGAGCGCCGACGGCTCCGGCCCGGCCAGGGTGATGTTCTTGGGCACCATCTCGCCGACCACGGTGTGCAGGAACACCACCACGCCCAGCGCGATCAGGAAGGAGACCGGGTGCACCGCGCCCGCCGGCAGCAGCACCGCGTGGAACACCGGCTCCAGCAGGTGGGCCAGGGCCGGCTCGGCGATCGCGCCCAACCCGAGCGAACAGACGGTGATGCCCAACTGCGCCCCGGCGATCATCAGCGGGATCTGGTTCATCGCCGACAACGCCCACCGGGCCCGCTTCGACGTGGCGGCCATCGGCTCCACCACCGTACGACGCGACGCGATCAGGGCGAACTCGCTGCCCACGAAGAACGCGTTGCCGAGCAGCAGCACCACCGCCACCAGCAGCTCAGTCATCGGCGTGCGGCTCCTCGGGGCGGACCACCCGGACCTGTTCGATCCGGTGCCGCTCCACCTCGACGACGGTGAACGCGTAGCCGTCCGCCCGGGTCGTCTCGCCCGGCAGCGGGATGTGCCCCAACCGGGCCATCAGGAAGCCCGCCAGTGTCTCGTACGGGCCCTCGGGGAGCCGGAACCCGGTCTGCTCGAACAGCTCGTCCTCCCGCAGCACCCCGTCGACCAGGACGGTCCGTTCCCCGCCCGGCACGGTCAGCCCGGTGGCGTGGGCGTCGTCCACCGTGGCCGGGTCGAACTCGTCGGCGATCTCCCCGACCAGCTCCTCGACCAGGTCCTCCACGGTCACCACCCCGTCGGTGCCGCCGTACTCGTCGACGACGATGGCCAGGTCGGCACCGGCGGCCTTCAGCGCCGCCAGCACGCCGTCGAGGTCCAGGCTCTCCGGGACGTACACCGGCTCGCGGGCGACCGAGGCGACTGTGGTGCGGGCCCGCGCGGCCAGCGGCACGCCGAGCGCGTCCGGCACGGCCGCGACCCCGGTGACCAGGTCGAGGGTCTCCTCGAAGACGGGGAACCGGGTCCGGCCGGTCCGCCGGGACAGGTCCAGCAGTTCGGCGACGGTGGCGGTGGCCCGCAGCGCGATCACGTCCACCCGGGGGGTCATCGCCTCGGCGGCCCGCTTGTCGCCGAAGCGGATGGTCCGGCGCAGCAGCATCGCGGTGTCCGGCGGCAGCGCGCCCGCGCGGGCCGAGATGGCCGCGAGCAGCCCGAGTTCCTCCGGCGAGCGGGCGCTGGCCAGTTCCTCCTGCGGTTCCACGCCGAGCTGGCGGACCAGCCGGTTCGCCGAGTCGTTCAGCGCCCGGATCAGCCAGCCGAAGGCCCGGGAGAAGGCCCGCATCGGGCCGGCGGTGGCCAGCGCCGCCGGCATCGGCCGGGCCAGCGCCAGGTTCTTCGGCACCAGCTCACCGAAGAGCATCGACAGCAGGGTGGCCAGCGCCAGGGCGAGCAGCGGGCCGAACCGGTCCGTCCCGCCCAGCGGGGCCAGCAGCGGGGCGAACAGCCGGGACAGGGCGGGCTCGGCCAGGTAGCCGGTGAGCAGCGCGGTGAGGGTGATGCCGAGCTGCGCCCCGGAGAGCTGGAAGGACAGTTCGCGCAGCGCCCGGCGTACCGTGGCGGCGGTGGCGTCGCCGGCCTCGGCCCGCCTGTCGATCTCCGCCCGGTCGACGGTGACCAGGGCGAACTCGGCCGCGACGAAGAACGCGTTGCCGGCGGTCAGCAGCACGAAGCCGGCCAGGGGCAGCAGCGTGCCGAGCAGCAGTGAGTCGATGGACGTGATTGTTTCAGATCCACCCCCGGCGGTCACCGGTGCGTGGCACACGGTCACCGGCGTCACCGCCGGGTCGCCCACGGGCGGGGTTCGCGCCACGGGGTTAGCGTGGACGGCATGGCACCGCTCACCCTCGCTGACGAACTGGTCCTGCTCGCCTACGACGACACCGGCGTGAACCGGCTCGGCCGGCCGCACCTCGACTACGGGCTGTCCGGCGCGGTGCTGCTCGAACTGGCGCTCGCCGGTCGGGTCGAGGTGGCCGACGACCGGCTGGTGGTGACCGACCCGACGCCGGTCGGCCGCCCGGTGCTCGACGACGCCCTCGCCCAGGTGGCCGCCGACGGCAAGCGTCGCCGCCCCAAGGACTGGATCAGCCGGCTGGCCAAGGGGCTGCCCGACCGGGTGCTGTCGGGCCTGGTCGAAGAGGGGGTGCTGCGCCGGGAGTCCGACCGGGTGCTGCTGGTCTTCCCGCGTACCCGCTACCCGTCGCCGACCGGCGCGGAGCCGGTGGCGGAGACGGCGGCCCGGCAGCGGATGGTCGACGCGCTGCTCGCCGACGGCCCGGTGGAGGCCCGGACGGCCGCGCTGCTCGGCCTGACCCGCGCGGTGGGGCTGGACCGCAAGCTCTTCCGGGAACTGCCGAAGGAGCGGCTGAAGGCCCGCACCACGGAGATCGCCGACGGGGACTGGGCGTCCGCGGCGACGAAGAAGGCGATCGAGGAGACCCAGGCCGCGATCATGGTGGCGACCACGGTCACCACCACGGCCGCCATCATCACCACCACGACGTCCTGACCGTTACGGCGTTGTGAACCACCGCCACGGCGGCGGCACCGGTGGGTGCCGTCGCCGTCGTGCGTCCGCCCACGGCGACGGTACGACCTCAGCCGGCGGCCGGCGCGGTCTCCTTCCCGCCGGGTGCGGTGTCCGGCTTGACCGAGCGCAGCAGCACGCTGGCCACGTCGACCACCTCGACCTGCTCGCCGGCTCCCTTGCCGTTGACCCCGTCGTTGAGCATCGTCGAGCAGAACGGGCAGCCGACGGCGACCGTCCGCGCCCCGGTGGACATGGCCTCCTCGACCCGGTCCACGTTGATCCGCTTGCCGATCTTCTCCTCCATCCACATCCGGGCGCCGCCGGCACCGCAGCAGAAGGAGCGCTCACTGTTGCGCGGCATCTCGATCAGGTCGGCGTCGGCCCTACCACCGCCGTTGAGGGCGCTGCCGAGCACCTCGCGCGGGGCGGCGAAGACCCGGTTGTGCCGGCCCAGGTAGCAGGGGTCGTGGTAGGTGACGCCGCCGTCGACCGGCTGCACCGGGGTGAGCCGGCCGGTGCTGACCAGGTGCGCCAGGAGTTGGGTGTGGTGGACCACCTCGAACTCGCCGCCGAGCTGGCCGTACTCGTTGCCGAGGGTGTTGAAGCAGTGCGGGCAGGTGGCGACGATCTTGCGCTTGGCCTGCTCCCGGCCCTCGAACGCCTCGTTGAGGGTCTCGACGTTCTGCTGGGCGAGCATCTGGAAGACGAACTCGTTGCCGATCCGGCGGGCCGGGTCACCGGAGCAGGTCTCGCCCTCACCGAGGATGGCGAAGGAGACGCCCGCCTCGTGCAGCAGGGTGGCGACCGCCCGGGTGGTCTTCTTGGCCCGGTCCTCGAACGCCCCGGCGCAGCCGACCCAGAACAGGTACTCGAAGTCGTCGACCTCGCCGACCCGGGGCACCTCGAAGCCCAGCCCCTTGGTCCAGTCCTCGCGGGTGTTCTGCGGGGCGCCCCACGGGTTGCCCTTGTTCTCCAGGTTGCGCAGCATGACGCCGGCCTCGGACGGGAAGCTCGACTCGATCAGCACCTGGTAGCGGCGCATGTCGACGATGTGGTCGACGTGCTCGATGTCGACCGGACACTGCTCGACGCAGGCCCCGCAGGTGGTGCAGGACCACAGCACGTCCGGGTCGATGACGCCGCCGGCCTCGGCGTCGCCGATCAGCGGCTTCTCGGCCTCGGCGAGGGTGAGCACGTCGAGGTGGGCGAGCTGCGCTGCGGTGGCCTTCTCCTCGCCGGTGAGGTCCTTGCCGCCGCCGGCCAACAGGTAGGGCGCCTTGGCGTACGCGTGGTCGCGGAGGCTGAGCACGAGCAGCTTGGGCGACAGCGGCTTGCCGGTGTTCCAGGCCGGGCACTGCGACTGGCAGCGCCCGCACTCGGTGCAGGTGCTGAAGTCGAGCAGGCCCTTCCAGGTGAACTGCTCGACCTGGGCGACACCGAACTGGTCCTTCTCCGGGTCGGCCTCCTCGAAGTCGAGCGGCTTGCCGTTGCTCGTCATCGGGCGCAGCGGGCCGAGCCCGGAGCCGGCGGGCCGGGCCGGCTCCCGCTTGAAGAAGATGTTGAAGAACGCCAGGAAGCGGTGCCAGGCGACGCCCATCGTCACGTTCAGCGCGATGACGATCAGCCAGGTCATCGAGATGGCGATCTTGATGAGGGCGGCGATGCTGACGCCGGCCGGCCAGGCGGGAAGCAGCGCGCCGACGGCGTGACTCACCGGGGTGGCCCAGACCGGGTACTCGAAGTGGTCGGTGGCGACCTTGAAGCCGCGGATCACGAACCCCATGATCAGCACGGTGAGGACGACCGCCTCGACGAAGTAGCCCTGCCACATGGTGGAACCGGTGAACCGGGAGCGCCCGCCCGGACGGGTCGGCCGGTTGCGGACCCGGATCGCGATCAGCACTCCGATGCCGACCGTGCCGAGCACCGCGATCACCTCGGTGACCAGGCCGTAGACGGCGAGGCCGCCGATCAGCGGCAGGCCGCCGGTCGGTGAGACGACCTCGAAGTACGCCTCCAGCACCAGCAGCGACAGCACGATGAAGCCGACCATCACGAACCAGTGCGCGGCACCCACCACGCCCCACCGGAGCATCCGGGTGTGGCCGGCCGTCTCGACCAGCATCGTCTTCGCCCGGGTGCCCTTGTCGGCGAACCGTTCCGGCGCGGGTTGCCCCAGCCGGATGACGGCCACCATCTTCAGCACCGCGCGCACCGCGAGCCACACCGCCACGGCGGTGATGGCGGCGGCGAGGACCGTGGTGACGATCTGGACGCTGCCCATCGAGTTGGCCTCCCGGTCTGCTGCCTGTCGAGCGGCTCGGCGACCGGGGGCCGGCTCAGGGGGTGGCCGGCGTGACGCCGCCGCACCCCCGACCGGACCGGTCGATGACCTCGCTCCGCTCGGTCATGCAGTGCAGCCTACGCGAAAGTTACCCAACGGTAACGTGAGTCTTCTCGCACCAGGCCACGCCGCCCTGCGGACACCATAGGGCTCCCGACGCCGAAGCGCCGGGCTGGGGCCGTCCGGGGTGACCTGGGACGTGTCGCGGAGCGCGCCGGAGCGCCGCGCTCAACGCCAGCGGGAGAGCAGGATCAGCGAGCCCACCATCGCGCCGAACCCGACCGCGAGGTTCCAGTAGCCCCACGAGGCGACCGGGTACTCCTGCTCGGAGAGGTAATAGACCACCAGCCAGCCGATGCCGCCGACGATCAGCGCGACAGCGGTCGCCGGCAGCCACACCGGGCTAGGCTTGCGCGTCGCCGCCGTTGTCGTCGGACGAACGTCCGTCGGCGGGGTGTACACCTTCTTCTTACGGACCTGAGACTTGGGCACGACGCTCTCCAGAGGGGTGACGACCTCGTCCGGCCTGACAACCGGGCGCGGGGGCGACGGTCCATGGCCAATAATGTTCGACAGCTAGCGTAGTCCCGAAGGCCGCTCCAGGCCATGAATGGGGTCGATCCGGTGCACGCGGTGACCGGATCGGGCGGGTCGACGCGACGCCGGTGACCGTCCCGGGTCGTGACGGGCGTCACCACACGACGGGAGAGGAACGCTCGGTGGAGTACACATCCGGTGCGGCGTCCTGGCAGAAGGCCATGCGCCGGGCGGTCGCCGCCTTCCTGCCGCGACGCCCCCGGCAGCGCCGGCCGGGCTGGTCGGTAGGCGTGCCGCTGATCGCCGCCGCGGCCGGGCTGCTCTTCACCACCACGGCGACCACCGCCGGTGGCACCGCCCTGCGCGAGGACCGCCGGCCCCAGCTCACCCAGCTCATCGAGGACCGCCGGGAACAGGTGGCCGCAAGCGAGCTGCGGGCCGCCCGGCTGCGCGCCGACGTGGAGGGCGAGACCGCCGCCCTGGCCGACACCGACGAACCGATCAAGGAGCAGCGCGACCGCGCCCAGGCGCTCCAGCAGGCGGCCGGGTTCACCGCGCTCACCGGGCCCGGGGTGACCGTCGAGCTGAACGACGCCCCCCGGCGCAGCGATGGCACCCTGCCCAAGGGCGCCACCAACGACGACCTGGTCGTCCACCAGGGTGACGTGCAGGCGGTGGTCAACGCGCTCTGGGCCGGAGGTGCGGAGGCCATGTCCATCATGAACGTCCGCGTGCTCTCCACCAGCGCGGTACGCTGCGTCGGTAACACCCTGCTGCTGCACGGCCGGGTGTACTCGCCACCATTCAAGATCGTAGCAATCGGCGATCCCGCTGCCCTCCAGCAGGCCCTCGCCGGCTCTCAGGGAGTCGGGTTGTTCAAGCAGGCGGTCGACCACTACCAGCTCGGTTACTCCGAGCACGTCGGCTCCGTCACCGTGCCCGCGTTCGAGGACTCGACGGCGCTGCGATCGGCGACGGTGCCGCGATGACCCGGCAGGGCGGGGACCCGCGCCCCGACCAGCACGACGGGCCGACCGCCTTCCTCCCCCCGGTCGACCGGTCCACGCCGCCCGCCACCGCCCGCCCGCAGGCCGCCGACCCGAGACCCGCCGGCCCCTGGCCCGCACCGGTGCTGCCCACCCGCCAGCCGCC